>CBIMFG010000019.1:0-12311 GCA_966243125.1 uncultured Niastella sp. | reverse complement strand
GCCATCGAATTTTTTGCAGGCACCGGCGTCTTTAACATGCAATTTGATAATACCACTATTCTTAACTCCCAACGCGATGCCATTCGCATCAGCGGTAATAACCTGCACCATATTGTATTTACCAATACTACCATTAATGGAACCGGAAAAGATCCGGTGACCAGGGATGTACCGGCAGACGTATATGGCGGTTTTGGCATTTATTGCGATGCCAATTCGCAGGGGATGACGTTTAACAACCTCTCGGTTACCGATGCGGAATCGGGCACCTTTATAAACCGCAACCAGTCTTTTCAGCTTATATTTCAAAATGTAAACATCCCGGTTAGCGGCGTAAGTATCAATCCCGCAGGCGATACTACCCTGGCATTGGGCCAGGCAGTTCAATTAACAGCGGTAATTAACCCCGCTGATGCGCTCAATAAAACAGTAAGCTGGAGCAGCAGCAATACATCTGTTGTTACAGTAGATGCTACTGGAAAAATTACGGCAGTGGGTACCGGCTCAGCCACCATTACAGCAACAACAGCAGACGGCAATAAAACAGCCACAAAGAATATCACAGTCAGTGCGGCGGTAAACGTAAAAGCCACCGATGAAACAGCCGGCGAAGGCGGCAATACCGGTGCTTTTACTATTACAACTGCCGGAATCACGCAGCCTGCTACCATACATTACACGGTTAGCGGCACTGCCACTTCAGGTGATTATACCGCGAGCCCGGCCCTGAGTGGAACTATTACCCTTACACCGTCGCAATTGTCGCAAACGATTACGATCAGTCCGGTTGATGATACTCAGTTTGAAGGTTCAGAAACAGTAAGACTTACGCTGCAACCTGGTACTGGTTATAAACTGGGCCCCGATACAGTAGCCGTAATTACCATCAACGATAACGACAATCCACCCTGTACGGCGCCGGTTATTGGACAGGTAAATGGTACTGCACCGGTGATAGATCAAAATATAGAAGCGGCCTGGGCATCGGCGCCAGTAACCAATATCAACCAGGTTGTGTTTGGAAGCAGGCCGGCAGACTATAGCGGCAAATGGCGGGCATTGTATGATAACAACAACCTGTACCTGCTGGTAGAAGTAAATGATGCTACCCGCATGAGTGATTCAGGCCCAAGCTGGTGGGAAGATGATGTAGTGGAAATATTCATCGATGGCAATAATAGCAAAGGCACCACATACGACGGCGCTAATGATTTTCAGTATGGTTTCCGTTGGAACGACAACACCGTACATACAGGTGGTAATTCAGTAACCAATACTACCGGTATCAATTTCAGAATGTATGCCACCGGTTCCGGTTATACTGCTGAAATAGCCATTCCCTGGACAACCATTGGAGCCACACCAGCCATTGGAAAAGCCATCGGCCTTGATGTGCAAATAGACGATGACGACAATGGCGGCACCCGCGATGCACAAACTACCACCTTTGCCACAAACACTACCGCCTTTCAAAATCCATCCGTGTTTGGCACCGTGTACATGACCAGTTGCAGCGGAAGCGGCAACCAGCCACCCGTTGCCAATGCCGGCGCTGACGCCAGTCTGAGCGCAGGAACAACCAACGTTACCCTGCATGGAACAGGTACCGATCCCGAAGGTAATACCGTAACCTATAGCTGGGCACAAATAAGCGGCCCTACGGTTTCTATCTCCGGCGCCAATACCGCCAATGCCGCCATCTCAGGTTTGGCAGATGGCAATACTTATATCTTCCAATTAACAGTAAGCGATGGTACGTTAACCGCTACTGATAATGTATCGGTTGCGGTGGGTGTATCGGCGGCCAATGTGGTGCATTGTTATCCCGCCACCGGCACCATTACCATCGATGGAGTTATAAATGAAACTGCCTGGAAGCTGAATAACAGCGCTGCCAAAACCGTAATTGGTACAGTCAATAACAACGTTACCTTTGGCGCCCTGTGGGATAATAACAATTTGTACATAGCAGCCAAAGTGTTAGACAATTCTCTTAGCAACGATTCACCTGATCCCTGGAACAACGACGCTATTGAGATATTCATCGATGCCAATAATAACAAAGGCGCTTCTTACGACAACTTCGACAACCAGTTTATAAAAGCCTGGAACAATGGTTCGCTGTTCAGTAAAGTGGGTGTTACTGGCGTGCAACACGCATGGGCAGCCATCAGCGGTGGTTATGCGATAGAATTGAGTATTCCTTGGTCGCAATTGGGTATTACACCTGTTGCCGGAAAACAAATTGGCTTCGACATTGCCAATGACGATGACGACAATGGCGGCGACCGCGATAACCAGGCTGTATGGATGGGCACCATCAATAATTATCAGAACACATCAGCATTTGGTACCCTTACGTTGGAAAGCACCGCCAATGCGTTGGTCAATAACCTGGTTGAACAAAGTTTGCGTACCGCCAATGGAGACATGCAGGTAGTACCAAACCCGGTTAGCACCGGAAGTGCTACGGCAATCATCTCAGGCGTTAACGAAACCGGCACCATCAAGGTATTCGATCTGGCTGGTCACCTTGTGTATACCACCAAGGGCCAGTTACGCATACCGTTGTCTTTACAAACGCTGCCAAAAGGATTGTACATGGTTAGGTTTGAATCAGGTAAGAAGCTGATCAATAAAAAGGTGTTGATAAAATAAGCGATTCAGTAGCGCTAAAATAAAACAGCGTCCTGGTAAATCGGGACGCTGTTTTATTATCAGTCCATTTGTAATGCCTGCTTTAATGCGGTTACTTTATTAGGCGTGTTCAAACTTTTATGCAGATCCTCAATGGTAAGGTTGTTTGCTTTGCTTTTAAAGATAAAAGTTTTAAAAAGGTGCTTGTTTGCTTCCTGACTAAAATTATCCGGGTGTGTTGCCAATAGTTCTTTAGTGAAATTATCAATTCTCGCTTTGATAGATACATAGGAATTCATCAGCTCATCTTTCCAGTTTCTGATACCAGCTAAATAATTCACTATTTCAGCATCCTCTATGTAAGCCAGCTTTTCAAGCTGTTTATCAATATCAGCAAATGGCATTTCCTGCCAGTTCTTAGCTTTTAAAACAGGAATTTGCCAGGTCTTTTGTTGTTCTTTCCAATAATCTGCCTTTGCTTTTACCTGGTGTATTTTAAAACCGGGCAACTCAATAGCAGTTAAATAATTTCCATGACAGGCCCCGGTATCAATACCATAGGTGTTTTTGATTATCTTAGGCTGGTCCCCTACTACCTGGTGACCATATATGATTGGCTTGGCGCCTGTATAAAATTCTGTCCAGAAGGCACCCAAAGGATATTTCTTTTCCAGGTATTTATCGCCTGCAGTTGAACCACTCAGTACATCCTGTCGCTGCGCCGCCAATTCCTTATCGTGTTCAAAAAAGGCGTGAATAATAATGGCTTCGTCGGTTTCGTAATAATAGGCAAGGCCATCCAACCATTTCAAAAATTGCTCATACGCATCCCCAAACTGAACTTTCACAATTTCCTGTGCATAGCTTAACACGTTGTTCTGATGCTTTCTTTCATGGTTTCCCATTAAGACCACGCTATTAGGCCGGTTCAAAAAATATTGATACACTTCTTTTGATTTATTTCCCCGGTCAACAATATCGCCTAGCGAAATAAGCAGGTCATCAGCTGTTAAGCCAATCTTTTCTACCAGCTCCATCAATTCATCATAACAACCATGAATATCTCCAATAATAAATTTTCTCATAGGGGTCTCCTTCAATTGCAGCAGACAAGATAGAAATTTTACGGCATATAATACAACGCTTCCGGCTTAAACCGCATTACCGGCTGGCAATAGCATACCCCCGATTGTCTGTTATAATCAGCTTTGATTGCCACAGACGGTTTTTCCTTTATTATAGGTTGCTGCTGCTGTTTCCCCTGTAGACGCCGTTCCTGCAACATTCTTTCATAAGGCGTCATGCGTTGTTCCCGGGTAAGTCCTTCCGCAGGCGCCTTTCTTATTTTCCAAAAGAATATAAACAAACCGATCATAAAACACACCAGCACAATCAGGCTTCCCCGTAAAGGAATGGTTTCATAACCGGGATATGGTAAATGAATATCTGCATTGAGCCCAATGGAGTTGATGCCGGTAAGCACCTGTGTTGTGAGCCGGTCCTTCACCAGGTAATAGATAAGCCCGCCCGCCAATGTACAACACAATAAAAAAAATAAACCGGTAAACGCAGCCCGTACCCGTTGGAACACATGCCGCCGCCATGGAGAAAATATAATTACTAACGGATAAATAAGAAAAAACAACGCGGGCGCCAGTAGCATATCAATGTCAACCGGCAGTTGAACGGGAATATCAAGAAATACAACACCCGGGCTTATTTGAACACGCCCGGCAATGGCGGGAAATTGTTTGGCTACCCAAAACTGACCTGGAATAATACAAAGTACCAATAACACCAGCACAATAGTTACTGCGGGAAATTGCCGTTGCTTCCCTTGAGGAACATCCATAAAATAATTTTTAACAATGAATAGGCGATTCAGTTGGGCTGAAAGGTCTTTATGAATATTTCCAGGGTATATAAAGTATAAACACAAGTTTTATGCCCACAAATTTTTCTTGATAAAGCTTAGCAAACTATTATGAATTTCTTTACAATCCTTAATTTCGATGCAAAGGAATAACAGCATGAAAATAGCTACCTATAACGTAAATGGTGTAAATGGCCGCCTGCCTGTATTACTCCGCTGGCTAAATGAAAGCGCGCCCGATGTGGTTTGTTTGCAGGAATTGAAAGCGCCGCAGGAGAAATTTCCTGAACAGGCTATTGCAGAGGCGGGTTATAAGGCCATCTGGCACGGGCAAAAAAGCTGGAATGGCGTAGCTATCTTATCAAAGTTTGGCCTGCCTGTTGAAACGCAACGCGGCCTTCCTGGCGACCCGGAGGACCTGCACAGCCGTTATATTGAGGCTACGGTAAACGATATCACCATTGGCTGCCTGTATTTACCCAATGGCAATCCCGCGCCCGGTCCCAAGTTTGACTATAAACTGGCCTGGTTCGAACGGCTCACATTGCATGCAGCCGGATTGGTGAAATCGAAAAAACCGGTTATCCTTACCGGCGATTACAATGTGATGCCAACGGAAAAAGATGTATATAAACCTGAACGCTGGGTTGATGATGCGCTTTTTCGCCCCGAAACCCGGGCAGCCTTTAAAAAGTTGGTTGATCAGGGTTGGACTGACGCCATCAGAAAATTATACCCTAATGATACCATTTATACGTTTTGGGATTATTTCAGAAATGCTTACGGACGAAACGCAGGACTTCGCATCGATCACTTTTTACTAAACGCAGCAATAGAAAAACGATTGGTAAACGCCGGGGTTGATCGTGAGGTACGCGGCTGGGAAAAAACAAGCGATCACGCGCCGGTTTGGATCGAGCTTAAAGATTAACCTGATAAAAATAAGCAATTCAATAAGCTATTTTAGCCTTTGGCATTTTCTACCTTTTGGGAAACAGCAGAAATAATAACTTGTATGCGAAAATGATCTCAACATGCAACGAATGGCCTGCTATCTTTCCACTCTACTGATTGTTTTATTCACTGTATATATGAACCCGGTTCACTCGCAATGGGCTGCCATACCTGACATTGACCTGTCGAAATTCAAGCCATCCGATTTTACCGATGCGGAGCTGGACATACCTTATTACCTGAAACATTTTCATACCGTTGCCAACAGCGTTGTAGAAACCGGCGCAGATAAAGGGTTCATCAATATTTCCGTGTGGCGTTCTCCTGATGATAACAAGCCTTATAATGCCCGTATCATGGAGAGCATTCTATCCTTAGCATGGTTCTATTGTACCAATCGCCCCTGGAATATCTATTATGGCTCCCCTGCGTTGCGGCAAAGGTTGGAAGCAGCCTTATTATTCTGGTACAACAGTCAACATACAGATGGCCGTTTTAGCGAGTATGGGCCGCAGAAGTGGAACCTGGCAGCCACTGCTTTCAGCACAAAATTCATGGGTGAAACACTCCGGTTGTTGAAAAATGGTCCGGCCATTGATACAGCTATTTTAAAAAATGCCATTGCTGCCGATAGAAAAACAATCATGGCAGTACTTACCCGGGAAGATCTTTACGAAAGCGGAAAATATTTCTCCAACCAGTTCACCAACGTTTGGGCAGGCGCATTGGCGTATTTGTCGCTTTATCCCGATAGGGAAATAAGAAGCCGGCTGGAAGCGCGGATAAAACAATCGGCCAGCGATTTTCAAAGTCCGGCCGGATTTTTTTACGAAGCCGGCGGCACCGATTTCGGATATAATTTCAATACGCATCACAGCAATTTGTGGATGGCCTTTCATTACAGTCATGACACCCCGCTTGCTAATGAATTTATTGAAGAAGAGAAAAGATACTATAACTGGATCTGTTATAATGCAGTTCCCGAGCCGGGAACGGACATTTATACAATCAACAGGCCTATAGAAATGCGGCAGAAAACAACAACAGTTACCAGTTATTTCACTGCTTCCCCACTGGGTGAAGCAGTACCAGGCATCCGGGCTTTTGAAATGAATACGGAAGAAAAGAAAAAGTCTGTTGAGGCCGCAAGAAAAAAACTCGAACAAAGCTGGCCCACTGTAGCGCTGCTTGCTATCGGTGACTTCAGTACCTATTCACCTTACGCATTTCTTCATCGCACGCATTACCAGTGGTACCCTTCCCCTCAACAAAAAGAAGCTGCAATAAAACAGTTGCCCTATATAAAAAGCCAACGGTTCATTCATCAAAAAATGGATAGCCGCAACCCAACTGTTTTTACCTATGTACGCCAACCTGGGTATTATGCCTGTTTTAATTCAGGCCCGCAGTTAAAACCACAACAGCGTTATGGTATTGGGCTTTTATGGCATCCAAAAGCAGGTTCATTTTTACAATCACAAACCGATACAGACAACGAAGCCTGGGGCACCAAACCAGAAGGTGGTAAACTGTATGAGGCCGATACACTGGATGCATCGTTTTCAATAAATAATAAAGCTATTACGCCCATCCCAGGTAGCCACGATGTAACAACCGGTGTGTTAAGCGTATCATATCCATTAGGCGCCAGCGGTAAGAAGTTGGTTGTATTTCGCGACAAAACAATTGAGGTAGCCATTCTGCATGCAGGACATTTCACCGAATATATTCCATTGCTCCTGAACCCTGCCGATGCGGTTAATATTGTTTCTCCCGGCAAGGTGACCTTGAAAAAAGCGGGCGGAACGATCAATATTCTATACGATACCCATGCAAAAGCCAACCTGAAAGAAACGACGCTCAAAGCAGGTCAGCAACGGGTAATGGTGTTAACCATTGAAGGCAGCGATAAATTAAATTATTCTTTTGGCATGCAGTGATCACAAAAAAGCTAACGAGAAACAGGAAAGTTTTGGCCGCTTTCCTGTGGACCCCTATTAATTTTAGTTGTAACTTAAAGCTCCATTCATTTCTATATACCTGCTTCCTTAACCAATCCGCACAGTCTGGATCCTAACCTGGTAATTCAGTTTTATTCATCTTAAAAAACAGGAGGTTTTATGATTGTCCGACTCACCTACATCAGTTTTATGCCAGAAAATGTAGAACAGGCTAAAAGAATTTACCGCGAAGAAGTGGTGCCTGTTGTAAAAGTTCAGAAAGGTAATCTCGATTGCAGATTGCTTGAACCCATGGACAATTCGGATGAGTATATTTCAATGACTACCTGGGAAACCAAAGCAGATTCCGATGCTTATGAAAGCAGCGGTAAGTACAAGGAGCTGGTAGAGAAAGTAAAAAAAGATTTTGCTAAAAAACCAGTCTTGAAAGTATACACAACTGAAAGCATTTTGGAACACGCCTAAGCAGTAATTGCATTCATGTTAAAGGCCCTCGCGATTTTATCGGGAGGGCCTTTATATTGATTTTTAACCTATTACCATTTATAATGTTGTTCTTCCGGAACCTTTGAAATATGTTTCATTTTACCCTGCCGGTATTACTTATACAATTGTACAATGTCCTCTGAATTATCGGCAATAAAAGGACCATGTGAAACAATGTCTTCACGCAATGGTTCTCCTGCGTATAATACAAACCGTGTGCCTCCTTCTCCTGCCGCTAACTTCAATTCGCTGCCTCCGTTCTGATCAAAAATATTTAACCAGCCTACCTGGTCTTTGTACAGCGAGGTTTTATTTTCACCCACCTGCACTGCACCTTCCAACACATACAAGAATGTATTGTAGTTAGCCGGTATTTGTTGTATAGATGTAGTGCCTGCTTCCATGGAAATATCAGCAATGAGCAGGGGCACATAATTTTGAACCGGAGATGAAATACCAGCCAGTGTACCGCTGTATAATCTGATCTGCGTTCCATTATCATTTACAGTTGGCACATGCGCCAACGGCAGGTCTTGTAAGCGTGGCATAGCTTTCCGGTTTTGGCGGCCCAGGTTGAACCACAATTGCAGAATACGCATGCTGCCGGGTTTATCAATCACCTCCGTATGCACTACGCCACTACCTGCCGTCATCAGTTGAAAATCGCCGCTTTTCAATTTATGATCATCTGCGCCTAATTCGCCATCCAACACCAACGTAACGGTTTCAAAACCGGCATGTGGGTGTGGACCGCCCGCAGGTGTAGTATCTTTCTTATCTAACAAATCGTCCATCAACAAAATAAAGGGATCAGTTTGTGCGTAATCGCCATTCATCAACGGCCGTGCAATATGTCCCGCCCCCAGAAAACCAGGCTCGCCTTCGGGGTTTTCTATCCTTATCAATTCTCTTATAATTGCCATAACCTATAATTTTATGAAGTATTGAATACCTCACAAAATTACGATAAGTATATTACGGTTCGTGCGTCGCTATACTGAAAGGAAGTGATCATCATTGGTCACACCTGGCTTTGATCACCTGCAACAACCTTTCCTGAAAGTCGGTTAAAAGCAGGTTGCCATAGTAAGCACCATACTCATTGATATGGCTACTCAATTGATAAGATGAACTCAAGGCCAGTTCAGTTTGTCCGTCAGGTAAAACGGTCAATGTATAATCTGCCTGCAGGAATTTAAAATAATTTCCTTTCAATATATGCTGATCAAAAACGGTATTTCTAATGGTAGAAGGAACAACTGAAATATTGAATCCAATATGCCTGTTGCGATCCCAGCTTATTACTTTTTCAACAAATTGTAGTCCGCCTTCAAAATGCCCTACCCGTGTAGCGCCCAGGGTGTCTTTATCAAGTTCTGCATACAATGGTTGGGGAATACCTGCATAGTTGAAAAAACCTTTGGTGTATTCGGTCACTTTAATTTGTGGCACCCGGATAATATTCTTCCAGATAACATCCGCACCGGCATGTATGATTACCTTTGTGACAACCTTATAATTTTCAACCGGTCTTTTGAAATGTTGTTCAACGGGTGAAATAATAAAAGGTAATAATACAAGAGAAAACAGCGTGCTTCTTTTGTTTTTTATTCTTTCAATTACCTCACCGGCAATCAACCCAACCGTAGCAGCAACAAGCACATACGGCACCACTATGATTAGGATACAGATCAGGTCTTCTATCCTTGTTATAGTGCATATAATAAAAAACACTATAACCGTCAGCACCGGACTTCCAATACGAAAACCCCATTTTGCAAGCTGCTCTTTAGAAGCAAAAAACAAAGGAATAAGCCCTATTACAATGGGTGTGATCCAAATGAAGGTTACAGAAAAAAGGCTAAAACTTTCATCCAATGCATTTAAATTAAAAACGAGTCGTAGAACAAAGGCATACAAAGCACCAGCAATAATGCCTATGCTTTTTTTAAAAAAAGAGTACCTGGGGTTCATAGCGATTAACGTATGGGTTACCACGAAAGTACTCTTTTTCAAACTTATTCACTCCATGGCGATTGCAAAATACAATCACAGAAATTCCTGCGCTCAAAACCCGGGATCATAAACGCGCATACATCTGCCTTGATATTACCAAAAGTAGTAGCTGTTTTATGCTTAAACCCATCAAAGAAAGTAGGGATGATGTTTTTCTTAAAACCATTACGGGGGAATTGTTTTATGATGGCCTCGCGGTTCTCTTCCGTTAGATCCTGGTACCCCTCACCCATTACATCCAGCCCAACGCCCGAATATAATAAGGCCACTTCTGCCTCTTTATATTCAGCCACACCAATGGTGGTATGCAAGGCAATTGAATCCCAAACCAGTTGCTGCGATGATGAAGGCAGTCCATGTCCTTTTAAAAAATCACGGGCGGCATTGGCGCCATCTACTTCAAATCTTTTATCGGCGCTGCTGTAATGCGGGGTCAATCCCAGATCATGAAAAACAGCGCTTACATACAACAGCTCCGGGTCGTATTGTAATTTTCTGTTCCTGCCATTTAACGAGGCAAATACAAATACTCTTAAAGAATGGTTATAAATGAACTCCGTACCATATTCCAGTAACAGCTCGGTGGCTTGTTTTGCAATAGCACTGTCGGGAATGGTAATACCCGCTACTGCCTTTGGTTTGTTTACTGACATATACTTTGCTTTTATTTGTATGCAAAGCTATTGGGCAGTGCGTAGTCAGGAAATACCAGAAATTACCTATCAGATACCAATTTTTACAAACTGGTCGCGATACTGGTTGGGACTATACCCCGTTTGATTTTTGAAAAAATTACTGAACTGATAAGGATTCGCGAAGTGCAGCTGGCCGGCGATCTCTTTTATGGAGTGGGAAGTGAATTGCAGGTCTTTTTTTGCTTCGTTTACCAGGTGTTGCAGGATCATTTTCTTGGCATTCTTTCCTTTACTCTTACACACATCAGACAACTTACGGGTGGTAATGCCCAAGGCTTCGGCATAATCATCTACCTTATGTATGCTGTTTCCCTTTTCATTAATGAGCGCCACGAAGCGTTCAAACAATTTGCTATCGTAAGAAGGAGTATCGGCCTTAAGCAGAAAATGAATATTGGCCATTTTTATAATGATCACTTTCAGGAATGCAGCCAGTACATCAGGTTTATTGCTATAATCGGGCAATTCAAAATCGCAGCGCGTGAGCGCCAGTAATTCAAGCAGGTGCTCAAAATGTTGTTTATCAGGATGCAGGGTAAAGCTCTCCATACTTCTGTTAAACAGTACTTCCTTGCAGTTGTTGGCGCTGAGCGGGGTCTTTTGCCAGAACGACTCATCGAATTGTAACAGGTAACCACTGATCGTATTCTCCCCGAAAACAACAGATTTTTCTTTCCCGATCAGGTACACCATCCCTTTTGAAATGTCATAAGGAGCATTGGCCAGTTCCAGTTCACCCCTTCCCTTTTCAATGACCAGTATTTTATTAAAATGACCTGTTGTAAGTTCTTTGGGTTCAAAACTTTTATCCCGGAATTGCTCAATAGTAAATACGTCCCTGATCTTCATGGAAAGTAGTTTTACAAAGTAAAGCTACAATCTTCGGGGTATTTAAAGAAAAGCTTTAATCCCGCTCCCATTTCCTGGTTGTTGACCCGTTTTGCCGAACAACCAGCCAGCCATTTTTAGCTGCTTTTTTCAACACGCGCGTTCTTAGCTTTTTGGGATAAAAGATCTTGCGGTAAGTTTTGCGGTAACAAAAATGAGGTAAGATATCCAACTGGCCCAGGATCTCATACGCCGCCGCGCCGCAACGCATTCCTATAAACGCATAATCGTAAGGCGTTTCTTTTAAATAAGCGGTTGTAATGCTGTCGAATTGTTGTTTTTGCTGAGGAGTTATGGGAATGTATACGACTGCTTTCTTTACGCTATCAGGGTTATATCTGAACAGGGAATAAAATTGTTTTTCCGTATGAATGCCATACCGGCTGTGCTTATCTTTCTTTTTGGCAAACCAATGCAACTTTCCTTTTTTCAGAAAGTTTACAATTTTGTCGCTATCACTTTCAATGCCTACATGGCCACCTAAAACCCCGCCAAACCATTTCCGTTCCGTATCCTTATACTTTTTTAAGGGTTTGGAACCATATAGAAAATGCACTTTTAAAAATACAGTATCCTGCGAATGGGCGCGGGTACAAATAAAGCAAATAAGAATGATCGTTACCAGCCGTATCAATATGCATCTTAATTTCTGCTAGTATACGAATTTTTTAATATAAACCCTGAACGGTGGTTTGTTATTAAATAGCTAAAGATTGTATATTCGCAGTATTAAAATCTCTTGATAAAATATTGACAGGCTCGTTTGTAAGGCTTTTCTTGTTGAAAAGCCCGGCTGGTTAT
>CBIMFG010000018.1:0-12395 GCA_966243125.1 uncultured Niastella sp. | reverse complement strand
CTGGAAGAGCAATGCCCTTACCATCAATGATCAGATCGTGAAAGTAGGGCAGGGGAAAGACGACAATCCAACGGAAGTAGAAGGCATGTCGGTTAAAGAAGTAGCCCGCCTCATCAGGGGAGAAAAAGGCACCACGGTACGGCTTTATTGCCGTAAGGTAAATGGCAGCATGATTACCGTTGAGCTGGTAAGGGAAGAAATACGCCGCGAAGAAGCAGGCGCCAGAAGCGCCGTATTTACCAAAGAGGGTAAGAAAACAGGTTACATTTACCTGCCTGTATTTTATGATGATTTTCAACATGCAGATGGCGCCCACTGTGCCGATGATATAGAAAAAGAAGTGGTTAAACTAAAAGCGGAGAACGTAAACAGCATCATCATTGACCTGCGCAACAACGGGGGCGGTTCCCTGGCACAGGTAATAAAAATGGTGGGCTTATTTGTTGGCAGCGGACCTGTAGTACAGGTAAGAACCGGCAAAGGCGCGCCGCAGGTATTGGCCAGTAACCGCACCGAAGCATTGTATACCGGTCCATTGGCGGTAATGGTGAATGAACTCAGCGCCTCGGCTTCGGAGATCTTTGCTGCTGCTATTCAGGATTATAAACGCGGCATCATTACAGGCAGTTCCACCTTTGGTAAAGGAACCGTACAAACCGAAGTGCCGCTGGGCCAGGATAAAGAAGGTGCATTGAAACTCACCATCCGGAAATTCTATCGCATCAACGGCGGCTCTACGCAACAAAAAGGGGTGATCCCTGATATTGCGCTCCCTGATATTTACGAAACGCAGGACATTCACGAAGGCGATATGCCTTTTGCATTGGACTGGGACAAAATACAACCGGTTAACTTTACCCCACTAAAGGATCTAAACATAAATAAACTGGCTACCGAGGCCGAAGCGGTCATAAGCAAAGACAGTGCATTTAACTGTATTCGCCGCTACAACGACTCACTGGAAGTGTTTCGCAATACCCGCGGCCAGGCCATCACCACCGCAAAGTTCAGAACCTACCTGGTACAACGTACCCGCATAGCCCGTCAGTTTGAAACCGTACTTCAATTACCCGAAAAGAAAAAAATGGAAGTAAAAGAACTGGCAGAAAAAGACCATGGGGTGTGGGTGAAGGCGTTGGCGAAGGATATCTATATTGAGCAGGTGTTAAGGGTGATGAGGTGAGTTAACCAGTTGACCAGTTGACCAGTTGATCAGTTGATCAGTTATTATATACGCGAGGCTCGCTATCATTAGCGAGCCTCGCTTTTTTACGTGTTAACTTGTCAACCTGTCAACTGTATTAATATTCCTGGTTAACTGGTCAACTGGTCAACTGGTCAACTGATCAACTTGGTAACGTACAATATAGAAAATTATAGGTACGTGACCTGCTGAATCGGCTTTTCATTTATATTTATAAAGGATTCTCATTAACAGATTGCTTCACCATTCCCAACGATGTTATGCCTGCCACCAGCCAATTAAAGTGTATTGTCCTGTTTACGGTCCTGTACTGTAATGCCGCAATTGCCCAACATGCCCCGCTGAATCAACAAGCCGAACAGACCATGTTGAAAGCCACAAAATTTATGGAAGATAAGGTGAGTACCAATGGCGGATTCGTTTGGTATTATTTACCAGACCTGTCGCGGCGATGGGGTGAAATGGAAGCGTATAAAACCATGGTGTGGGTGCAGGACGGCGGCACCGTAAGTGTTGGCCACATGCTGCTGGATGCTTATGAAGTAACCCACAACGAATATTTTTACGAGGAAGCCGAAAGGGCAGGCGCGGCCATGATCTGGGGCCAGAGCCATGAAGGCGGCTGGAATTACCTGATTGATTTTGCCGGCGACCGCTCCCTGAAAAAATGGTATGCCACCATTGGAAAGAACGGCTGGCGGTTAGAGGAGTTTCAACATTATTATGGTAACGATACCTATGACGATGATGTGTCGTCAGACGCTGCGCGTTTTCTGTTACGCTTGTATCTGGAGAAATTGGATCCCAAATACAAACCGGCGCTTGATAAGGCCATCAATTTTATTTTAAAAAGTCAGTACCCCAATGGCGGCTGGCCGCAACGCTATCCGCTGAAACATGATTTTGCCAAGGCCGGTCATCCCGACTACTCTTCCTTTTATACCTTCAACGACGATGTAATATGGGAGAACGTTTATTTTCTTATTCAGTGTTATGAAACATTGGGTGAGCAACGATTTTTAGAACCCATCAACAAGGGCATGAACTTTTATTTACTTGTTCAGGGTAAAAACGGCGCTTATGGACAACAGTACGATCAGAACATGAAAGTAGCCGGCGCCAGAACTTATGAACCGGGGGCTTATGTGCCCCGTTATACGTATAACAATTGCTTGTTACTGCTGAAGTTTTATCAATACACCGGCGATCGAAAATACCTGGCCCATATCCCCGATGCCATCAAATGGCTGGAAAAGGTAAAACTGCCAGCCCGCATGACGCAGAATGGAAAGTATACCCATTCGTTGTATGTAGATCCCGCCACCGATAAACCCCTCTTTGTGCATCGCAAGGGAAGCAATGTAACGTATGGAAGTTATTATACAGATAGCAGTGATGCTAAATTGCTTGGGCATTATCAGGGAAAAAATACCCTTGACCTGCAACATTTGAAAGATGAGTATGCCAGAGTAAGTGCATTGTCACCTGCAGCAGCAACCCAACATTCTCCCCTGATCTCCGATGCATTTAAAGCCACCGGTACCCCACAAACATTTTATCACCTCAGCAGAATGGAACATGAAGACAATGAAACCATTGCTGAAACAAGGGTGCAAGGCATCATTGATGCCTTAGACAACCAGGGCCGCTGGTTAGAGAAACATGGCGCTACCAGTCATCCCTATATGGGCGATGGACAAAACAAGAGCGCTACCGATGCCTATGCATCCACCCAGGTAGGCGACAGTACCGACACATCACCCTTCCGCGATACTACTGATCAGTTATACATTTCTACTCCCGCTTACATCCGCAATATGCAGGTATTAATAAATTACCTGCGCACCAATAAAAAGCCCGGTGAGAAAACCATTGTGTGGCATGGAAATGAGCTTAACCGTTACAATCCCGTGGTATGGGGCAATCCGCAAGTAAAAGATAGTTCGGTTTATTTTAATGGCAGCAGTGATGGACTGGTGTTTGCAAACATTCCCATTGAAGGCTGGCCCACCTTCACCATTGATGTATTGTTTAAACCCGATGCATCAGGACCCATCGCCCCGCGTTTCCTGCATTTCGAAGACACTGCTCTGAATCGCGGTACCCTTGAACTGCGGTTAACAAATAACGGGCAATGGTACCTGGATGGGTTTTTAAAGAACGGTCAAACAAAAAAGGGCCATACCTTAATTGATTCCACCAAGCTGCATCCCGCCAACAGCTGGCACCGCGCCTCGCTGGTGTATGATGGCAGGAAAATGTATACCTATATAGATGGCCAAAAAGAGGGCGAGAGCGAGATGGATTTTCCGGTGGTAACAAAGGGGAGTTTGTCGTTAGGCGTTCGGTTAAATAAAAAAGATTGGTTTAAGGGCGAGATCCGGGAGGTGCGATTTTATGATGGTGTAAAACCGGCTGATTTCTTTTTTTGAAGATTACAGGTAAAGTTTGAATTTATTATCGGATCGTCTAAAGATTTCGCGAAAACTTCAGGCAAATGCTGAAAAGTTTGCGAGTTTGGAACATTTGTGACTTACTATGCCGCATTTTGAACTTACTATGAGGCATTTGGAATCAACATTGGAGCATTCCTGACTCACTTTGGAGCATGTACACTCAACTATACACCCAACTGAGTTACTTTGATGTATTTTGTTTTAACAATGGCTCATATCTGTATAACTATGATGCATTTTTAACGTACTTTACTCCCAGGTGTTGTACTTACGTGCGTATGTTGCTTACTTACGTACCAAAATGACGTACTGATGAGTCATAGTTAGGAAAAGATGCGCCGGACTAAAATCAAATAGCTCATTGTAAGTATTAAACGTGTTATAATGACATCGGGTTACTACAACGTAGTACGAATCGTTGCATAATAGGTTAAGATGGTTGCACAATGCCTTTAACCTGCTGTTTAGTTACCACCTGCCGACGTATAATTTGGTGTCGTAGACAATGGTGATGGTTCCTGCCTGCTGGTATTTATCAAACAGCGCTTTTAGGTCGGTGAGCATGTCCTCATAACCCGGCTCGCCGGCAAGCGGCATATACGAGGAGGATAATAATCTGCCGGTGAGGCCCTCCAAATCAAATACCTGTTGGTTAGCAAATACTTTTAGTTCCATTGGCGCCGGATCAAAAAAAGCAGCGATGTCATCCCGCTCAATGTTACGGTGTTTTACCTGCACATAATCTTTCCCATGTTTGTTGATCAGCACTTCGTACTCCTGTTCAAAGGGTGCGTTTATGCGGCGCTCGTTCCAGACCAGTACTACCAGTCCATGCGGTTTCAGGATGCGGGTAAATTCAGCCTTGCTTTTTTCGGCATTGAACCAATGAAAGGCTTGTCCGGCCATTACCGCATCAACGCTGCCCGCCGCAAGCGTTGTGTCCTCAGCCGTGCCTGGTACGGCCGTAAAACCGGGATACGCATGTAATAATACTTTTGCTTTTTCCAGCATGGGTTCGTTCGGCTCAACCCCATACACGTTATACCCTGCATCGAGGAATAACTTTGACAGAATGCCCGTGCCTGCACCCACATCAGCTATGGCGCCTGCTGTAAAATCAAAATGTTCCTGCAAATAATTTATAATAGCGGCGGGGTAGTGGGGGCGGTATTTTACATAGTTCTCTACGCGATCGCTGAAACGTTGGGTATTGTTCATGCGGTAAAGGTACGGCAGAATGTTTGTTGGCGTTGTTAAGACGCATATGTGTAGCCTTTTTTAATGCGTCTTTAAAACGCGTTTTTTATGTCGGCAGTAAGCTATCCTGATCCTTTTCTTGTCGAAGATCAATAAAACAAACATTCTATGACTGCTATTAGCTTATAATTAAGCAGTTTGTGTAAATTTATAAAGTCTTATTTCTGCTAAAAGTCTCCATCTACACCATGCGCCTTGTCCTGGCACTTTAATCAGTAACATAACTGTTCATACTTTATCGCAGCTGTGTATCCATTACATAGGTGCCCTGTGATTATTCTATTTATTAATAGCCATCCAAAGTTATTTTGAAATGGACCAACAGCGTTGTAACTATAACCCGGCTGCGCATGCGTGGCGAGCTATCCTCGCTTCCGTATTTCCCTACAAACTATTTAATGTAAGTTATAAACCTGTTGAAAAGGTATGAGCAGTAATTTGGACACTACCATATTAACAGGTTTTCAGCAAGGCGATGAGCGCGCTTTCCAACTTTTAATGAATCATTATTATCCTGCCTTGTATAATTTTATTAAGAAAATTATCAATGATCCCGAAGAAGCTAAGGATATAATTCTGCACGCTTTTCGAAAACTATTTGAACGTTATAATCAATTTGAAGCCGAGCCCCCCATCAAGAAATTTTTATACGTTACCGCCCGCAATAAAAGCATTGATTTTCTGCAAGCCCAAAAGCGACTACAGGAGTCGCAAAAGGAAATGATACGGGATCTGAGCAATGATGTGCTGTTGCAATATGAATACGATATTATGGATGAACTGGTGGATAGATTAAATGCAGCTATTGAAAATTTATCAGAGGAGAAAAGAAAAATATTCAAGCTGCTTTATTATGAAAATATGACGCCGTCAGAAATTGCCGCCCAGCTTCGCATCTCAGTACAAACTGTGTATACCCAAAAAAACAGGGCCATCAGCGCCTTACGCCTGTTGATACTAGGTAAATCACTCTTTATAATATGGGAAATGATGAGCAATTATTTACATGAAAGGTGACAGCAATTGACATTTCAAATTTTGTGCAGCAAAATTATTTTCAAAATATTTATCCTTCTTGTAATAATTCCGGAACCTCTCGCCGTTCTAATATTAAGAAACCATTATCAAATCATTATCACCTATCTCTGGTTGAATGGAAAATTCGAACGAAATAACGGACCTATTATATAAACATATACGGGAAGAGCTCAGTGCCCAGGAATCTATTCAATTGCAAAATTGGGTGAAGGAATGTGACGAGAATCAGATTTTCTTTAATAAGGCAACTGATATAAAGTTGCTGTTGTACAATGCCAGAACCAAGACCGATAACCTGCAAGAAATAGATCTTGACCAGGCATGGGAAGATTTAAAAAAAATGGGGTGGGAGCACTCCGCTGAACCTGCGGGAAAATTAAGGTCTATTAATTGGCGAAGGTATGTTGTTGCTGCGGCTGTGGTACTCGGGTTGATTGGAGCGTATTGGGTTTTTGTGCCTTCCAGATCACAACATACATCTGCGGAGAAGCCAGTTGTAGCAAAAGTCAGTGATGTTGCGCCAGGGCAATTCAAAGCCATGCTAACGCTTGAAGATGGCCGAAAGGTGGTTCTCGATACAGCTATGCAGGGCGAATTGGCAAGACAAGGCAACGCCGTTGTGTTTAACAAGGATGGGAAATTGGTATACGATCTTTCAAAGCGAACGCCCTCTTTAAAAAATAGCTTCAATATTCTTAGTACGGCGAATGGTCAAACCTATGCCATGACATTATCAGATGGGAGTAAGGTGTGGTTGAACTCAGCATCCTCTATTAAATATCCAGTAGCGTTTATAGGTAAAGAAAGAAGAGTAGAAGTGACAGGGGAGGCTTATTTTGAGATAACAGACGACCCTAAAAAACCATTTTATGTAGTAGCGAATGGAATGGAAGTGCAGGTGTTGGGGACGAACTTTAATATAAACGGCTACGCCGATGATGGTCGCATAAGAGTGACTTTATTGGAAGGAAAGGTGAAAGTCAATTCGGCAATCGGCAATCCCCAATCGGCAATTTTAAAACCGGGTGAACAAGCCATTGCAGTAGCGAGCCCGCTGACCACTGACCACTCACCACTCACCGCATCCCTCACCACTGATCGCTCACCCAATCTGGAAGCCGTTATGGCCTGGAAAGAAGGCCGGTTTTATTTTGATGGCGCTACTATAAATGATGTGATGCACCAGTTAGGAAGATGGTATAATCTGGAGGTGAGCAATGAAGTAAAGAATAGCGATATCCGCCTGGGTGGTGAACTAAGCCGAAATAAGAAATTGAGCGAGATCTTGGCCGCGCTCGAATTGAGTGATGTTCATTTTCGGGTGGAAGGCAGAAAGTTGATCTTAATCCAGTAAGTATATGTATCCATTTCCTACATCGAATAGCCATAATACCTCCTGTATAATCACAAGTAAACCTTGCCTATCCAATTCCACAAGCAGGCAAGAAAGGGATACTGATAATCCTTGCTTGACCTGGTGATAAGTAGCAATGACAAGCGCAGCAAGCAGCATTTTAATGAAAGAAAATTGACCGGCATGTTTGTATGCTTCCTCATAAAGCATATAAAAAAGGCAGTGCTGGTAACACTGCCGAATGCTGGTTAAAAATAAAAAACGGGGGTCTTCTATTCTTTAACCAAACAACTGCTAAGGTATGATTTATTGCAAATTTGGACAAAAGCCAAATGGTATATGGCTTTTGCCCTCCCAAACCTGGATAGCAATGAAATTGACTATCATTCTGCTTGTGATAACGTTAAACGTAACTGCGGGAGGTTACACACAAACGGTAACGCTCCAAAAAAAGAATGCTCCTCTTACCGAAGTGTTCAAAGAAATACGCCAACAAACCGGTTATGATTTTTTGTACCAGGTTAAATGGTTGGAAAAGTCAAACCTTGTCAATATAAATGTAAAGAATACTCCCCTTGTTAATGTGTTGGATCTGTGTTTTAAGGATCAGCCGTTGAGTTATGAGATTACGGGGACTACGATTGTGTTGAGGTTGAAAAAATCGAATAAGGCGGCGGAAATAGTGATTGAGGCTCCCGTTGATGTTCATGGACGTGTTTTGAACGAAAAGAACGAGCCTATAGCTGATGTTACAATTACTGTAAAAGGTACGTTACAAAGAACTTCAACAGATTCAAAAGGAGAATTTTCGTTGCAAATAATTAACCAGGATGCGATACTGATTTTTACTCATGTTAGTATGGAAACTTACGTATTAAAGGTCAGTGGCAAAACAGATTTTATAATAAATTTAAAATCAAAAATCAGCGAATTAAGTAATGTTACGATTTCTGTAAATACCGGTTATCAAGAGTTGACAAAAGAAAGGGCGACAGGTTCTTTTGCAACGCCTGATAAAGAAATGTTCAATTCTAGAGTAACTACAGATGTTATCAGTAAGTTGGAGGGGATTACAAGTGGACTGCTCTTCAACAGAAATAGAATAAATAATAATTCAAGTATCTCAATAAGAGGAAGAAGTACAATTTTTGCAAATACAGATCCCCTTATTGTCGTAGATGGATTTCCTTATGATGGGAATATAAATAACATCAATCCAAATGATATTGAAAGCATAACAATATTAAAGGATGCCTCTGCTGCTTCAATTTGGGGTGTTCGGTCTGGTAATGGAGTTATTGTGGTTTCAACGAAGAAAGGGAAAAGTAGTCGGCCTTTGCAAATTTCTTTGAGCGCAAATGTAACAGTTGGGGAGAAAACTGATTTATATTATGATCAGAGATTTTTGAATTCTTCAGATTTTATTGATGTGGAAAAACAATTGTTTGCAACAGGCTATTACAATTCAAATATTGCTTCTGCAAATTATCCAGTTCTTACTCCTGTTCAGGAGATTTTAGTAAAAGTAAGAAATGGCACAATTTCTCAAACTATCGCAGATGCTCAAATTGACTCCCTGCGTAAAGTAGATGTAAGAAATGAGTTGTCAAAATATTTTTATCGTTTTACAACAAATCAACAATATGCTGTCAATATATCTGGTAGCAGTAGTAAGTCAACGTACTATTTTTCACTTGGTTACGATAAAAATCTTTATACAAAAAATGGTAATGATTACCAAAGAATAACTATTAATACGTTTAATACCTATAATCCTTTAAAAAATTTTGAGTTATCAATAGGGGTAAACTTAGTTCAAAATATTACAAATCTTGATAATGCCATATCTCAAATGTCGTTAACAGGTACAAAGACTATTTATCCTTATGCATTATTAGCTGATCAACATGGAAGTGCACTCTCTCTTACAAAAGATTTAAGATCTATATACACAGGTTCTGCAGAAAGCAAAGGCTTTTTAAATTGGCAGTTTTTTCCACTTGATGAACTTAATAATCATTTCAATAAGACAACGACAAAACTCTATGATGGTCGAATAAATGCAGGTATAAAGTATGTAGTATTATCTGGTTTAAATTTTAACTTAAAATATCAATATGAAAAAGGAGTATCGAAAGCGGAGACGTTTCAAGATGAGCACAGTTATTTTACGAGAAGTTTGGTAAATAGGTTTGCAACCTATTCGTTATTGTCAGGAAAAGTTAGTAATCTATACAATATACCACAAGGTAATATATTGGACTTTTTAAATTCTGATCTTGTCTCGCAAACAGGAAGATTGCAAGTGGATTATTCTAAAGATTTTGGAGAGAATCTTATTTCAATATTGGGAGGGATTGAAATAAGGGAATCTAAAGTTGACGGAAGTTATGGTAGATATTATGGTTATAATAAAACAAACAATACTATTAGCTCTATTAACCCTTTCGGTAGCATTCCAACTAATCCAGCTGGGTCAACAAACATTCCATTGCCACAAGGAATTAGCGGCACGTTAGACCGTTATCGTTCCTACTTTTTAAACGGTGCTTATACTTATAAGGATCGTTACATAATTTCTGCTAGTGGAAGAATTGATCAGTCTAATTTGTTCGGAGTAACTACAAATCAAAAAACTGTACCATTGTGGTCTGTAGGCTTGAAGTGGAATGTAGATAAAGAATCTTTTTATCACATAGATTGGGTGCCTAAACTAAAATTTCGTTTAACCTATGGATATAATGGTAATATTAATAAGACAGTAACTGCCTACACAGTTGCTTCTATACTTTCTACTTCAGACGTCTTTGGTCCATACAATGCTGCCACCATCACTTTTCCAGGCAATCCGGAATTAAGATGGGAAAGAATAGGAATGATCAATTTCGGTACGGACTTTACTATAAAGAATGATATTTTGAATGGTTCTATTGAATACTATCATAAAGTCGGAAAAGATATTATTGGAGACGCTCCAATAAGAACAAGTACTGGCTTTTCCACTTTGAGAGGAAATTTTTCGAATCTTAAAGCTAATGGTATTGATGTGTGTTTGAATAGTATTAATATCAATAGAGAAATTAAATGGGAAACATCAATTTTATTTAGTTACATTAAAGATGAAATAACGAAATATACTGGAGCATCTCCAATTCCAAATCAGACTATATCCGGTATTAAAGTTGGTAATTCCATTAATGGTGTCTATAGCTTAAAATGGGGAGGGTTAGACCCTATTACTGGTCAGTCCAGAGGGTACATAGCTGATACATTGAGTAAAGATTATGGTACATTGATTAATCAACCAGTCGATCAATGGATTTATAACGGATCTGCTACACCGCTTATTTTTGGTTCAATTCGTAATAGTATTTCATGGAAAAAATTTTCCTTATCTGCAAATATCGTTTTTAAAGCCAATTATTATTTTAGGAGAGCTTCAATCAGTTATTCAGATTTGTTCAATTCTTGGCAAGGTCATGCTGATTTTACAAAAAGATGGCAAAAGTCGGGAGATGAAAATCTCACAAAAGTTCCTTCTATGCCTGCTTCTCTCAATAGCAGTGCTGATGCTTTTTATTTACTTTCAGAATCCTTGATAGAGAAGGCCGATCATATTCGCCTACAGGATGTCTCAATGTCGTATGATCTTAAAGATTTGATTCAAAATAAAAGATTATTTACTTCGTTGCGATTATACGTTTATGTAAATAATATCGGTATATTATGGAGAGCAAATGAAAATGGAATCGATCCCGATTATCAATTGTCTCCGCCTCCAGGAAGAACTTTTACTGTGGGCATTAATGCAAACTTCTAATAAGCAAAAACAAAAAAATGGAAAAAGTATTTATATCTATTTTAGCTGTCGCATTAATTGCACTCAACTTTGCTTGTAAAAAAGAATGGTTAGATGCGAAACCCGATAACTCTCTTGTTGTTCCCTCCTCGCTAGCGGATTTTCAGGCAATTTTAGATAATGATGTTGTATTCAATTTATCTGCTGTTCCTGCGTTGGGTGAAATTGGTTGCGATGATTATTTTCAAGCGGATAATGTATTGGCTTCACTTATTAATGTTGAACGAAATTCATATACCTGGAAATCAGATGTTTATGAGGGACAGAAGGTAAATGATTGGGAAAATCCATATAAGCAAATATTATATGCGAATACTGTTTTAGAAGGATTAGTTAAAGTTAATAGAACAGATGCAAATGCGCCCATTTGGGATAATATAAAAGGATCTGCACTTTTTTTTAGAGGCCATGCACTATTTAATTTAGTTCAGACATTTTCAAAACAATACGATTCTGCGACTTCGAATATGGATTTAGGCATACCAACTCCTTTGACTGCAGATTTCAATAAAGTCTATGGGAGAGGAACAGTAAAAGATACCTATTATCAATTTTTTTCCGATTTACAACAATCAGTTCCATTATTGCCTATTACTCCAACTAAGATAAAAAGACCATCTGTTCCTGCTGTGTATGGTCTTTTAGCACGTGCATACTTGACAATGGGAAGTTATCAACAAGCGTTATTATATGCTGATTCTAGTATAAGCTTAAAAAGTGCGCTTTATGATTATAATCAAATAACACAAGCCCCATATCCAATGAGTCAAACGAATCCCGAAGTTCTTTTTCAGGCCACGCTGGTTTCTTATGGTGGTATTAGGAATTCTGCTCAGGTGGATTCAGTTTTATATCAATTATATGACGCAAATGATTTGAGGAAAAATTTATTTTTTTCATCATTAAGGTTTTTTACTGGAAGCTATATGGGATCTTCTTCTTTGTTTGCGGGCATCGCTTCCGATGAATTATATCTTATTAGGGCAGAGTGCAATGCAAGATTAGGAAATCTATCACAAGCAAGGAATGATTTAAATACTTTGCTAATAAAAAGGTGGAAGACTGGAACTTTCATGCCTTTCACAGCCTCTACAACAGCTGAAGTTTTAAATAAAATTCTAGTTGAGAGAAGAAAAGAACTAGTTCTACGTGGGAATCTAAGATGGGTGGATTTAAAACGACTGAACAGGGATCCTAATTATGCAAGAACAATTACAAGAAAAATAG
>CBIMFG010000017.1:0-12519 GCA_966243125.1 uncultured Niastella sp. | reverse complement strand
AGCACAACAAGGCGACAAAGTGAAAGTTCATTACCATGGCACCCTCATCGATGGTACTGTTTTCGACAGTTCTGTTGAACGTGGTGAACCCATTAAACTGGGCCTGAAAAATGTAATTCCCGGTTGGACAGAAGCGTTACAACTGATGCCTGTAGGCAGCAAATGGAAACTCTTCATTCCTTCTGACCTGGCTTATGGCGATAACCCTGCCGGTCCAAAAATTCAAGGTGGTTCAACCCTCATCTTTGATGTAGAATTGATCGAAATAGTAAAAGAATAAGATAAATTCTAAATAATAAAAAACTCCTCCCGGCTGAACCGAGGGGAGTTTTTTATTTAACACCTATAGATTAATGTTCTTGTCTTTCGGATACTTCACACTGTAACTTATTCGGAACTTCTTTATTTCACCCGGCGCCAGTTGTGGTTTCCAGGTTAAAATACCAGTCTCCGTATTCACCGAAGCGCCCGCTGATTGTAATAACTCTACTTCAATATCTTTGTTGGTTGATAAAGGATATTGATCGCGCAACTCCATTTGAATAGCTTCTTTCTTGTTATTCCGTACAGTGATTTCATAGGTAAAGGTTTGCTTTTTGTTAGCACCCAAAAACTTCACACTGCTAAAATCGGCCAGCTTTTCCCGGCTAATCATAACCCGTTTATCTCTTCCCATGGTAAGGTTCAGGGTATCCAGTACCGAATTGGCGTCGATGTTTGTTTTGCCAATATAAGTTCCCTCAAAAATAATATTGGCTTCGCCCGGTAACAGGTTCAGGGTTTCCCAGTCAACAATTTCACCTACCAGGTAAGCATCTTTGTCGAGGCGGGGAACACTGTAGTATTTATAATCGGCGGGTACTTTAAAGTCCTTCAGGCTTACGTTCTGCTCTTTACCATTCGATGGCACATCGTAGGGCATGTCGATATCAAACACCACATTCAGCTCATTGTCTTTTACGTTTACATAATCGCCCATTTCTTTCAGGGTTACCACTACTGCCCCACCCGAAGCCCTGCTGCCATAGATCGCGGAGGCCTGCGCATCTTTTAACACATTCGTACTTTTGATAGCGCGCTTTTCAATTTTATTAAATTCAGCCTTGCTGATGATGGATCCATTTACTACATATATGGGTTCTGCCTGTTGTTTTTCTTCTTCATAATTATCTGCTTTACTTTTTCCATACCCAACCACCACCACTTCATTCAATGCTGCTGCAGGCGCAACCTCTACACCGGCTGCACGACCTTGAAGTGCCGCCAATATGTTATTAGATGGATTATTAAACGCCAAAAACCAGGTTTTTATCTCCGGCGCATTGTTATGTTGCGAAGGCACTGAGGTTGACAAAGCCAGCTTTACCTTTTGCCAATCAAGTCCGGTAGACTGTGTTAGTTTCGCTTTATAGGCCAACGCAACGGGTTTGTTAATGTTTTCTACCTTGAGGTCATAAGAAGGATTCCAGCCGGCAGCAGGCGTTACATACGAGATGGTGAAATCGTATTGGCCAGCCAGGGGACAATATAACTGTAATAATAACCGACCGATCGTTTTATTATTTTTCTGTTCTTCTTCCTTGATCTGTTTGGTTATCCTTGCAACCGATTCAAACAGTTTCGACTCTTTTTCTGTATACCTGCTGATCTCGCTTTGCAATTCCAGCGTTTTTGTCCGGTAATAATCCATCATTTTAGTGAGCTCAATAACACTCACCCCGGTTTGATCGCCGCGAATTTCCTTATTCGCTTTTAAAAGGTCCAACAACTCTTTATCTGTTTTTATTACTACCTGAACCTTTGTAATTTCATCATTAACTGATTCCAGAGAATCTTCCAGCTTTTTTACCTGGGGAAGCTTTTGTTCGTACCTGAGATAGTTGGTAGAAAATTCAACAGACAAAATGGTCACATTGCCATTATTACCAATTTGCAGGCTGTTAATATCAATGCGGTTACTGATGTTGTCTATAATCAAATCATTATTACCCTGGTTCAGCGTCACTTTGGCGCTATGCGTTAATTCGGCCCCTACGCGATACACCATGGCTGATTTAAGCACAGAAGAAACAATATTTTTATCGTCGCCGGCCTGTACAGATGCGGCAAGCGTTAATGATAATAATACGAATAGTAGGTATTTCATTTGGTAAGAGGTTTTTTATTGGATGCGAGATTTTGAGAAATTACATAAACGTGAGCGGTGAGTGGTCAGTGGTGAGTGGGCTCGCGAATAGTGCGGGTGTTTACAAAGCCGGAAATCCACTCACCACTCACAACTCACCACTCACAAAAAAGGACCACCCGTTACCAGATGATCCTTTAAAATATTGTTTAGAATTAACTACTTATACAACAATTCGTAGTATTCATTCGCCATTCTGCCCGAATCGAACTGGAAGCGCACATCGCGCATGCCGTTCTTCGCTATCTGGCGCCAGGTATCATATCGCTCGTAGTACATGGGCAGAACATCATTTTCGAGTATGTCATACATTTTTTCCAGATCGTATTGGTCCTGCTCCTGTACCGTCATTTTGCTATAATCGGGCTGGGAGATCACAAAACCATTATGCCCCTGGTCAATAAATTCAGGGATCCAGCCATCGGAGGTAGAGAAATTGATGGCGCCATTCATGGCAGCCGTCATACCACTGGTACCGGATGCTTCGCGGGGTACACGTGGGTTATTCAACCAAACATCAGCCGCCTGCTTCAGGCGTTTTGACAACGTTAATTCATAACCGATCAGTACAGCCACGTTTTTATAGGTCTTACTAAGATTCACCAGGTAGTTGAAGTCATTAATGGCCGGGTAATCCATTGGGTAAGGTTTACCAGCCCAAATGATCTGTACCGGGTATTTGGTATTGCTTAATAATTTTTCAAACCGGGCTTTATCGCGGGTCAGTAATTCGGCACGTTTGTAACCGGCAAAACGGCGTGCCCATACTATAGTAAATACATTCGGGTTAAACAGCTTACCGGTTTGATCGGCCACCAGATCAAACGACCGGCGTTTGAGGTATTTTTTGCGATCATCCCACCAGCTGTCGTTACCTTCTTCGGCAGCGCGGTATAATTGTTTATCGGCCCAGTAACGCCAGTTTTGTGCATTGGTAATAGAAATGATCGGGCAAACCCCCTCATACTTATTCCACATAGCCCTTGATACTTCGCCATGCAGTTTTGAAACACCATTGGCCAGGTGCGCAAAACGTAAAGCCACCAACGAGTGGTTAAACAGATCGTCCTGCATACCCGTGAGCTTACGCACTTCTTCCAAACTAAGTCCGCAGAAGTAACTCATTTTATGACACAGGTTAATGTCGTGTTTTTCGTTACCTGCTTCTTCGGGTGTATGCGTGGTAAATACCAGGCGCTTCTTCACCTCTTCCAGTTTATTGCCAAATTTCTTATACAGGTAAAATACCGATGATACACCATGTGCTTCGTTCAGGTGATACAACTCCGGATTAAACCCTATTTCATCCATCAGCTTGGCGCCGCCCACACCCAGTAAAATAAACTGGGCTACTTTGGTGGCTACGTTGGCATCGTATAAACGATGGGTAATGGTTTGTGAAATATGATCGTTTTCCGGCAAATCGGTGCTCAGCAAAAACAGCGGCGCTGTTTTAAATGTTTCCGGATTCAGGTAATAAGCTTTTACCCATACCAGGGCATCGTGAATGGTTATTTGAAACTTGATACCGGTGTCTTCCAGAAAATGATAATATTTTTCCAGCCAGGTTACCTGTAAGGTATGGTCCTGATTGCGGGCCTGATCATAATAACCATATTTCCACAAGATGCCAATGCCCACCATGTTCTGCTGCAACTCATACGCACTGCGTAAATGCGAACCGGATAAAAAACCCAATCCGCCGCTGTAAATTTTCAATGGCTGGTGCACAGCAAACTCCATTGAAAAATAGGCAACTCGTTTACTGTACTTCCCTTCAATCTGATAAGGAACTGTAAAATTGGTAAAACTCATATACACTGTTCGTTTTATTATTTTTTTGATTTCGCCGCTTTTTTCTTCGAATAACTATCGTTGAAAAAGCATTGTATATCACGGTATGTTCCGCATCGGCCATTTTCTTTCATGGTAACCTTACTGCCAGCGTTGTTAAAGGTAAACTCCAGTGAGCAGGGATTATCACTTTTAACAAATTGCGCTACGTTGGGCGAAATAAAACGCGCACTGCCTTTTAACTCCCCATTGCATTTGCCATCGTTCTTTTCAAAATGCACAAAGAACACCATTTCCGATGCGTTCTTTCCATCCCGGATAGAAACGAAATTTTTGGGGTCATCAACATAGTCGCCTGAAAATTTATGTGTGGCCGCCATGGTGTCAATCGGGTTCAATACATCTTCTATAATTTCTTCATTGGGTTCGGTTACAATAAGGGTAAAATTATCCCCGTTCCGGTCGTAGAAGTAAATGTTCCTTTTAAACAGAATATCCTCGGCGCTTTTCTTTGTTTCGCGGTAGGTAGTTATCTGAAATTTTGAATCCAGCATGCCATAGGCAGAGGTATACCGTTCAAAACCGGTCTTCAGCAACGGCATGGCCTTTAAGAATTTGTTATCATTGCTAAAACAAGCCAGGTAAGCAATTCT
The DNA here is from genome assembly GCA_966243125.1 of uncultured Niastella sp. Lineage (GTDB taxonomy): Bacteria > Bacteroidota > Bacteroidia > Chitinophagales > Chitinophagaceae > Niastella. The sequence continues at coordinate 7,887 of CBIMFG010000017.1, read as the reverse complement.
TTTATTGCCTGCAGTTACTTCAGTAAACAAATAAGTTTCTTTTTCCTTTTCTTTTGCGCGGCCTAATGCAAAAAATTTAGGCGAGGCATTCTTGCCAAAATCTTTCTTCCAAACACTGTCAGGTATAAACTTAGCAAACGTATTCACATCCAACGCCAGCGTGGTGTTTGGTTTTCTTGCCAACATGGTATCGGCAATTATATATGGCAGGGTAACAGTAGGGTAAAAGGCAACAAAATCGGCAGCTGTAGTTATTTCACCTGCTTTTATTGCTGTTTTCTTGTCTTTGCAGGCAAACAAGGTGACTATCAAACCCAAACATAATATGTATTGCTTCATAAATTGATCCGCTGGCTGTTGATGGATAAAAGTAAGCATTCATCACCACTTCAAAAAAAAGGCCCGGTCCTACCCCCCCACACTTTGCCGGAAAGGAGATGTATACCTCCCCCTCCACCGGGGGGGCCGGGGGAGGCTAACGTGTTAAATCAACCACTCATTGCTTGGAAGTGCCCCATTTATTTTTTAGATTTGTCTAAATTTTATTTTAGGTAAGCAATAAAAGCAGTATGGGCGAAAAATATTCGAGTAGCAGAGAAAATTACCTGAAAGCCATTTTTCACCTGCAGGAAGTACATGGTACGGTAACCACCAACCATGTGGCCGGTGAATTACAAACCCGTGCCGCTTCAGTTACAGACATGTTGAAGAAACTGAAAGCACAGAAATTATTATTGTACGAGAAATATAAAGGGTTTAAACTGAACACCGAAGGGCGTAAAGTAGCCCTGCAGATCATTCGTAAACACCGGCTGTGGGAATTCTTTCTGGTGGAAAAACTGCATTTTCGCTGGGATGAGGTACATGAAATTGCGGAAGAACTGGAACACATCAGCAGCAAAAAACTGATTGACCGGCTCGATGAATTTTTAGGTTTCCCTAAAACCGATCCCCATGGCGATCCCATTCCCGATAGCCAGGGCCGGTGGACACTCACCCACCAGGTTGAATTGCTAAACTGTCCCATTAATCAAATAGCTGAAGTAAGCGGTATTGGCGACCAAAGCGCCGAAATGCTGGAGCTGCTAAACCATAAGCACATTGCCATGGGCACCCGGCTGGAAGTAAAGAAAAAATTCGCCTTCGACAATTCATTGGAGATAAAGATCAGGAATCAATCCGTAACCATTAGTGAACATGTAGCAAAAAACGTATTTGTGAAATATGATGAATAGAATAAAGGGGGAAGCCTCGTTAAGTGATGTACACGAAAGCGTTGATGTATCCCGGAAAAAAGTTGGCTGGAAAAGGGCTTTTGCATTTTTCGGCCCGGCATATCTGGTAAGTGTAGGTTATATGGACCCCGGCAATTGGGCAACCGACCTGGCCGGTGGCAGCCAGTTTGGCTACTCGCTTCTTTGGGTTTTATTAATGAGTAACCTCATGGCCTTGTTACTGCAAGGCCTTTCAGCCCGCCTTGGTATTGTACGCGGGCGCGATCTGGCGCAGGCTAACCGCGAAGCATATTCCCGCCCCGTAAACTTTATGTTGTATGTGCTGGCCGAAATTGCCATTGCCGCCTGCGACCTGGCCGAAGTACTGGGGATGGCCATTGGTATACAATTGCTCACCGGCCTGCCATTGATTTGGGGTGTAGCCATTACCGTGCTTGATACAGTGCTGCTGTTGCTATTACAACAACTGGGTATTCGTAAAATGGAAGCGTTTATCATTACGCTTATTGCCATTATCGGGTTATCATTTCTTACCGAAATTATTATTGCCAGCCCCTCTCCCGCAGCTATTGCATCGGGTTTTATTCCCCGTTTTGCCAGCGAAAACGCCCTGTATATTGCCATCGGTATTATAGGTGCTACCGTAATGCCGCATAATTTATACCTGCACTCGGCCCTGGTGCAAACCCGTAAGATCAGCAGATCGCGCGAAGGCATTAAACAGGCATTAAAATTCAACTTCATTGATTCAACCATAGCTTTGAACCTCGCCTTTTTTGTAAACGCCGCTATATTAATATTAGCCGCAAAGGTGTTTTTTGAAGTTGGATTAACCAACGTGGTTGAAATAAAAGATGCACACCGGTTGTTAGACCGCCTGTTGGGTAGGGATAACAAAGTAGCGCCCGTATTATTTGCGCTGGCGCTTATTGCTGCCGGACAAAGCTCTACGGTTACTGGTACCCTGGCCGGACAAATTATTATGGAAGGCTACCTGCGTCTGCGCATCAACCCCTGGATGCGTCGTTTGCTCACGCGGTTATTAGCTATTATACCGGCAATATTGGTAATAGCCATTGCCGGTGAAAATGAGGTTGACAGCCTGCTGATATTAAGCCAGGTTATACTCAGTATGCAACTGGGCTTTGCCATTATTCCGCTGATCCATTTTGTGAGCGATAAAAAAACAATGGGTGAATTTGCCATTAAACCCTATGTGCAATTCATTGCCTGGATAGTGACCGCCGTTCTGGTATACCTGAACATTCGCATGGTGTTGAACGAGGCCGGTGATGTATTTGCCCACTCCGGTAACATCATCTGGAAGGTCCTGATCATTGCCGGTGGCGCCGGATTTTTAGCCTTGTTGCTGTATATTATTTTCCATCCGCTTATTAGTAAAAGAGCAAAGGAAACCTCTATCACTATACACCCGCATTTAGAGGGTTTACAACAACTCACCATACCTGCGTATAAAAAAATTGCGGTGGCGCTTGATTTTGGCAAGCACGACAATACCTTACTGGCGCATGCCATTGGCCAGGGCCAGGGCAATGCAGAATACCTGTTGATACATGTGGTGGAAAGCGCCTCGGCCCGTTTGCTGGGCAAGGAAAGTGATGATTATGAAACCCAGAACGATGAAGCCCGTTTACAATTGTATGTACAACAGTTACACGAACAGGGTTTAACCGCTGCCAGTCATTTAGGTTTTAAAAACCGGGCCGGCGAAATAATCCGCATCATAAACGAAGCCCAGGCCGATATGCTGGTTATTGGCGCGCATAGACACTCAGGTTTAAAAGACTGGCTGTATGGAGAAACTATTAACTCGGTTAGACATGAGTTGAAGATTCCGATTCTGGTTGTTAATTTATAAGTTCTGAGTTCTTTGTTCTTAGTTCTATGTTTTAAGAACAAAGAACATAGAACTAAGAACTATTTTTTCTGTAACAACAAATGCTTCAATCGACTAAAAGTCTCAGGTTTTATATTAAGGTAGCTCGCTAAAACTTTCTGCGGAACCCGTTGCAGCATATGCGGGTGATTGTTCATGTAATCAATAAAACGAGCGCGGGTTGCGGTGTTTAGCTGATCAAAGTAGCGGGCGTCTTTTTTAATAAACATTTGCATAATGATGATGCGGCCCAGGGCTTCTGCTTCGGGAACTTTATTGAGGGCCTCGTTCATGCGTTCGTGATGGATAGATACCAGTACGGTAGGCTCCAGCGTTTGAATGATCACATCTGAAGGCACCCGGTGGTGGAATGATATTTCAGATTGGATAAAATGCCCTTCGGTGGCCAGTTGCAGGGTTACTTCGCCCCTGATTGAAGAAGGTACATATTTGCGAACAAGGCCTTTAATAACCACATTCATGTAATCCTCCATTTCGTCCAGGTTCACCAGTTTCTTTTTTTTCTCAAATTGGCGGATCTCCAGATAAGGTATTAATTGTTCCATCCCTTCGCGGCTGATAGTAGAGAACCGCTGCAGGCTTATCAGAAGTTGTTCAAAAACTTCCCTGGCAACAATATTTTTATCCCCCATAACAATTCATCATTTAAGATAAGGAGCATCTGATTTTTTACTTCTCAACAAATGCTTAAGCCGGCTGAATGTTTCCGGTTTTATGTTCAGGTACGAGGCCAGGAATTTTTGTGGCACCCGTTGAAACAACTCCGGATTTTCATTCATAAAACGCAAAAATCGCTCTTTTGTGTTATATCTGATGCGCTCCAGTTCCCACACTTCCTTCTGTAAAAACAATTCGGTTATGATCAACCGGCTTAAACGTTCCAATTTAGGGTAACAGGTATATAACAGTTCAGCTTTGTCGTGGGCAAGGGAGTAAAAAGTGGTAGGCTCAATAGTTTCTATCACGTAGGTACTGGGCATTCCGGAAAAGTACGATACGGAAGAAGAGATCAGCTCTCCTTCTTTGGCTATTTGGGTTATTATCTCTTCTTTACCTTTTAAAAAATACTTTCGGGCTAACCCCTTTATAACGAAGTATAAATACTTTTCACTTTCACCAATATCAGTTAGCCGAACTTTTTTATCAACCTGTCTTACTTCAATTGAGTTAATAAGCGCCTCCAGTTCTTCTGCCGGAAGATCGATAAACTGGTCTATATACTTTTGTAATATAGCAACCATACTGCAAGTTAGAATTTATCAACAATTATTACTTTGGTTTAACCGGGAGCCTCATTTTTATAAGTACAACTATGTACCGGTAGATGGAAAAAACATCATACCTGTACGCTGGTTGGAAGCTAAAATGCCTTTTGCACATTTGGCCATTCTAATGTAGGTTTGCACCCTTATTTGAAGGCAAAAAAAAAGCATCTATGGCACAAAAAATCAATGTACAGAATCCTGTTGTAGAACTGGATGGCGATGAAATGACACGCATTATCTGGAAGTTCATCAAAGACAAACTCATCCTTCCCTACGTAAATGTCGATATTAAATACTACGACCTGGGTGTTGAATACCGCGATCAAACCAACGACCAGGTTACTATTGATGCCGCCAATGCTATCAAACAGTATGGCGTTGGTATCAAATGTGCTACTATCACGCCCGATGAAGCCCGCGTTAAGGAATTCTCCCTGAAACAAATGTGGAAGAGCCCTAATGGAACCATCCGTAACATTCTGGACGGTACCGTTTTTCGTGAGCCCATCGTGATCAACAATATCCCCCGCCTGGTTACCAACTGGACAGCCCCCATCATTGTTGGCCGTCACGCTTTTGGTGATCAATACCGCGCTACCGATGCGGTTATCAAAGGAAAAGGCAAGCTAACCATGACCTTTACTCCCGAAGATGGTGGCGAACCACAAACTTTTGAAGTATACAATTTTAAAGGTGATGGCGTTGCCCTTACCATGTACAATACCGATGAAAGCGTTAAGGGTTTTGCCCGTAGCTGCTTTAACATGGCCCTGGCTAAAAAATGGCCTTTGTACCTGAGCACCAAAAATACCATCCTGAAAAAGTACGATGGCCGTTTCAAAGATATCTTCGAAGAGATCTTTAACAACGAATTCAAAACTGCCTTCGACGCTGCCGGAATCGTTTATGAGCACCGCCTCATCGACGACATGGTTGCCAGCGCCCTGAAATGGAATGGCAATTTTGTTTGGGCTTGTAAGAACTACGATGGCGACGTTCAAAGCGACACAGTTGCACAAGGCTTTGGTTCTCTGGGCTTAATGACGTCTGTTTTAATTACCCCCGACGGCAAAACCATGGAAGCGGAAGCTGCTCACGGTACCGTAACACGTCACTATCGCGACCACCAGAAAGGAAAACCAACCAGCACCAACCCTATTGCTTCTATCTTCGCCTGGACAAGAGGTTTGGCCTTCCGCGGTAAACTGGACGGCAACCAACCGCTTATTGATTTCTGCAACACATTAGAGTCTACTTGTATAGAAACAGTTGAAAGTGGTAAAATGACTAAAGACCTGGCCGTTTGTATTCATGGAAATAAAGTAGAACATGGAAAACACTTCCTGTATACCGAAGAATTTCTGGATGCCATCGATGCCAACCTGAAAAAGAAAATGGGTCTATAAGACACATCAGATCAACGAAATAAGCTCGTTACACATAAATAAAAAGCGTTCCATTTTCCATGGAGCGCTTTTTTATTGGCCCTAAAAACCGGCCACTAAGGTGTTTGGAAATTTTTTTTATTTTTCTAAAAAAAGAAGGTCCTTCCCGAACAGACGAGAAGGACCTTTTGTGATGATAATACCCCTTAACTTACCTATTTTAATTAGTTCTTCGTTCTAAATTCTGAGTTCTTTGTTTTGGGTTGCCGACAGCAGAACCACTATTTGTCTTCCCTTGCGTCGCACACTTGTACGTTCAGTCCGCTATTCACCATTGACCATTCACCATTCACCCTTACAGCAATTATGCCCGACATCCTTTCTGCTATAAAAATCCTGTTAACAAAACCACAAACCCCACCCTTACCCATAATTTCTACAAAAAAGGCCTCCTCCCTTGGGCTGGAACCGGGAGAAGACCTGTAATGATTGATTAAACCTAAACTATGTACAAACCTGATGCAGGAACCGCTTCACTTGCTTAGCGGTTAATCATCACCTTGTTATACAAGAGTCAATGATCTTATTTTAATTGACAGCATACGCAATAAATCCGTTGCGCCTTCAGTTTAGTAAGAGTGTTAAAGATTCAATAATGTATGTGAAAACATTGAAGTGTGCGGACAAAGCTGTGCATTTTTTTCATAAGTTACAGCTCAGTTATCATTATAAAAGGGCAGCACAATCACTGGCTTAAATATTACAACAAATAATATTTTGCCATTAGTTTTAAAAGCCCGAACGTTAAAGATCAAATGTGAAAAATACTATTCAGGTATAAAAAGTCTCTTGCCAGGGGAACGCCCATGTACACGTGAAGGATTAAACAAAAGTACGGCCGGCGTTCCTATTTTATTTTAAAAGGCAAATGGCCCGAAGGTTAAACCCCCGAACCATTTGCCTTTACTTTTTTATTTCTGATTCCTGATTTTTCATTTCTCATTTCTTCTTATCTGCTCTTGCCTTCAAAGTCGCTACAGGCATGGTTATCATTCTACCAATAGGGTCTTTTCCTCTGTAGGTGATCACCCGTAAATTAACCGCAGCTTTGGGTACCAGCACCGGTTGGGTGTATTTGGGATAAAAACGATCGGGGTACGAATTATCAAAACTGTAATAAATATCCAGTCCTTCAATTTGCGGGGTTACAGTTACTTTCAGTTGTTCCCCTTCCTTGTTCACATCAAAAACAGGATCGTACATACTGGGCGCGTATTTTATCTCGGCTACATCAAAACGGGCGAAATGATCTTCTACCCGGCGTATAAAGTCGTTCCAGTTCTTTTTGGCGGCGGGCGACCAAACACACTCAGCCACCGCAAAAGCACGCGGCCACGTCATATATTGCGCATGGCGCATGTTATAGATCTGTTCTGTCCACAGGTTGGCTTGTCCGCCCTTAATGTATTTGGGATCTACTCCTTCAGGGATCGGTTCAAACTCGTAACTGTTTTTCAACAGCACTGTTTTATAAACCGGTGGTTCAATAGCATTATCACCCTGCATCAGGTCTATGTATACATTATTATTAGGGCTCATAACCACCTCGTGCTGCATTTTGGCAGCTTCTGCCCCACCCTTTGAACCGCGCCAGCTCATAACGGCCGCGTTGGGCGCCAGGCCACCTTCCAAAATCTCATCCCAGCCAATCAGTTTCTTGCCCTTTGCTTCAATGATCTTTTCTACCTTCTTTACAAAAAAACTTTGCACTTCGTGCATGTCTTTCAGCCCTTCCTTTTGCATCAGCTGTTTAATGGCATCGCTTTTCTCCCAGAAATTTTTCGCGCACTCATCGCCACCCATGTGAATGTATTCAAAAGGGAACAGCTGCGCTATTTCGCCAAATACTTTATCCAGCACTTCATACACTTTATCATTGGCCGGGCACATAGTATTATCAACCAGGGCATAAAAACCGGTATCGGTCCATTGCATAAATTTTTCGCCTGAACTAACCCGGTAGGTGCCGGGCGTACAGGAAAGATCAGGATAGCTGGCTACCGCAGCCATGCTGTGGCCGGGCA
>CBIMFG010000016.1:0-12611 GCA_966243125.1 uncultured Niastella sp. | reverse complement strand
CGATGGCATCATCGATGATTTAGATACCCATCCCCTCGCAGGGTCCCGGCTTCCAAACATCAACGATGTAACCAGTAATGTGCGGCCGCAAATTACCTATGGCGGTACTATTGGCGCCGACTGGAAAGGGATTGATATGACCGTGGTAATTCAGGGTTCCGGAAGATTCAACGTGCAGTATATTGAAGCGTTGAAAGAACCCGGCGCGCTGGGCGGCAATATACTTTCGCAATTCAAGGATCGCTGGCCTCCAACTGATCCCAAAGCCGACCCCTATAATCCCAATACAGTATGGGTGCCCGGCTTTTACGCTTATACGGGTACCATAGCTACCGATAACTCTGAACGTGCTATTCAAAACGCGGCCTATTTGCGGGTGAAAAGTCTGGAGCTCGGTTATTCCTTACCGCGCAAATGGATCCAAAAAGTGGGCATTTCCAAATGCCGCATTTATGGAAGTGGTTACAACGTACTAACGTTTACCAAACTGCAATTCCTTGATCCGGAACATCCGGCTGACTTGTACGGCTATATGTACCCGCTAACCAAAACCTATAACGTAGGCTTGAATTTAACCTTCTAATGATTGCTTTATGAAAAGTTACTTCTATATATTATTAATAATAAGCATTGCTGTGTCAGCCCTTCCCGGTTGTGTAAAATTGGATGTACCTCCTACCAGCATCATACAGGATAAAGATGTGTTTAAATCGCGTGCCGGGGTAGAGGCTTATCTGGCAACCTTGTACAGCAACCTGCCCATACAGGATTTTAGGTCGAACCAGAACGAGTTCAACGGTTTTCCCTGTTTCAATTCTTACGGCCTCTTTACTGCTGAATTGCTGCAGGCCGATTATGTAGGTGCACGAGGCATTGGTAATGGCAGTTTCGGTTACTGGCCTTATGCAGATATAAGAAACGTGAATTATTTTCTGCAGGCTTTGCCGCAATATGCAACCGGTTTCGATGAGGCTACCCTGAATGGCTGGCTGGGCGAAGCGCACTTTTTGCGTGCCTTCTTTTATTTTAACCTGGTGAAACGCTATGGCGGCGTTCCCATCATAAAAACCGTTCAGTCGTTTCCCGAACAGTCGTTGGAAGAATTGCAGGTACCCCGCAATAAAGAAGAAGAAGTATATGATTTTGTAAGTCTTGATTTGGATAGCGCCATCAATTTATTACCCAATGTTACAGAATCAAAATCGGGCCGGGCGAATAAGTATGTGGCAGCGGCGTTTAAATCACGTGCCATGCTTTTCGCAGGTTCTATTGCGAAGTATGGTACGCTGCAACTGGAAGGCATTTTGGGTATTACGCAAAGCCGGGCCAATGAATTTTTTCAACAAAGCCTGGATGCTGCAAACCTGCTCGATGGGAAATACACACTATACCGTGCAAACCCCGATAAGTACCAGAATTATGTTGACCTCTTCTTTGATGCTAACAGCGCTGAGAACATTTTTGTAAAACAATACCGTTATCCGGAAAGAACCCATTCCTGGGATGCATTAAATATTCCCTGGCAATTGCGCGGCGGTAACGGCTACTCTTCAGTATTGAATCCCACACTGGACTATGTAGAGCTTTTCGGAAAACTGAATACGTACAATCCTGATGGTACCCCTATCCGGTTTACCAATCGAATGGAGCTTTTCAAAGATGCAGAGCCGCGGTTAAGGGCTTCTGTTATATTTCCGGGCGATGAATTTAAAGACACTGTTATTGATATCCAGCGCGGGTTGTATGAATCTTATGCCGGCAAACCCAACAGTCCGGAAGCGCCCGAACACGACGATCCCAACGATAGCAAGCTTCATTTGGCAAGCCAGCCCGATGTGTTGTACAATGGCAAACGGGTGATAGGCCTCAGTGGTCCGGGCAATGGCGAATCAACGACTACCGGTTTTTATATTCGTAAATACCTCGATCCCAAGAAGCCGGCTTCCGAAGTATTACTTTGGCAATCTGTTCAAAACTGGATCGCCATCCGCTATGCCGAGGTGTTGCTGAATAAGGCCGAAGCTTCATTTCAACTGGGACATCCCGATGTGGCTGCCACTGCCATCAATGACATCCGTACCCGCGCAGGAGCACCGGTGTTGACTACGGGAAGTATTACACTCGACTCCATAAAAATTGAACGTAAAAAAGAACTGGCATTTGAAAATTTCTCGTGGTGGGATATCAGGAGATGGAGAACAGGGGTTAATGAATTTAATAATCGCATTTACCGGATCCTTTATCCTTATTACATTTTTAATGAGGGCAAATACATCTTCCGTAAAGAGCCGGATACCTGGAACTCCCGCTTCACCTTTCAGCCTGCCTACTATTATGAGCCGGTACCTGCAGGTGAGATCACGAAAAATCCGAAGCTCATTCAAAACCCTCTCTACTAATTAACAAAAAAGGATACGATGAAAAATATTATTCCTATTCTTATATACAGCCTGGCGGTGCTTGGTTTATCGTGCAACAAGGTAGATTCCTATCCTGCGCCGGGTGAAACGGTTACCGGATCTGTTATCGATTCGGTAACGGGTGAGCCTATTTTAACCGAACAGCCCGAAGGCATCCGCCTTCAAATGCTGGAAACCAGCTGGAGCAGTAATCCCATCCCCTGGTACTTCTGGGTAAAGCCAGATGGCACTTTTTATAATGATAAAGTGTTTGCCGGCCGCTATAAGATCACGCCCATGGACGGGCCTTACTTTCCCGTTGAAGGAAAGGAGGTAGCCGTAAAGGGTACTACTAAAATTGAATTTACAGTGGTCCCTTTTCTGAATGTGAATGTTCTCAACGGCAAACTAACGGCGCAGGACACTACTGTGTCGCTTAATTACCAAATATCACGGGCTAAAGCTGCCTATAAGATTACAGATGCACGGGTGTTTGTATCTACAACGCCCTATGTAGGCAATGCAAGTAATGATAATCTCCTGTCATCCCAGAATAATAACAATCTGTCGGGTACCAGCGATGCAGACATACTTTCAACCAACTATTCAGCTACCGTAACAGGACTGAAAAGAGGGCGTACCTATTTTATAAGGGTTGGTGCACGAACAGATGACAATGTTTCAAAAAGATATAATTATTCAAAAGTGTACGAAATTAAAATTCCGTGAATGATGCGTGTAATGAAAAAACCCGTTCTTGTTATTTTATGTTTGTTGCTGATGGTGTGTGCTCATGCGCAACAACAGTTTAATCATGTGTTTTCACCCCTGGATGGTTTTATAAAACCGGAGGAAAAAGGGTTTCGCGATGGGGTGTGTTTAAACGGGGACTGGCAGTTTTCGCCGGTACAAAATGCCGCTTTATTAAGCGAAGCAGAGATCAAACATCCCGCATGGCCAGCTGCTTTTAACTGGCAACAAACTGCTGTTAAAGTGCCTTCGCCCTGGAATGTGAATGGCTTTACCAAAGATGAAGGCGGCGCCGACTTTGTTACCTATCCTTCTTATCCCAAAGCATGGGATACTGTACGGGCAGGCTGGTTAAGAAAAACATTCAGAACAAAGGAGTCATGGAAAGCGCACCGGTTGTTACTGCATTTTGAAGCGGTGGCAGGCTACGCCGTTGTGTTCGTGAACGGTAAGGAAGTGAAACACAACTTTGATGTGTTTCTTCCTTTTGAAGTGGATGTTACCAACCTGGTGAAATGGGATGGTGAAAATGAGATCACCCTGTGGGTGGCTGATGCAGACCTGCTGAATAAACCTGGAAAATATGGAAGACGGCTGTATGTGGGCGGTTCTTTTTGGGGCCAGTTTATCAATGGCATTTGGCAGGATGTTAACTTACTGGTTACGCAGGAAGTGTATATTAAAGATGCTTATGTCAAGCCTTATGCCGACCGGGGCATACTGGAACTTTCCCTGCATGTAACCAATAGTAGTAAACGAACTGCCAATGTAAACCTGGGCGCGGTAATAAAACCCTGGATCAATAAGGCCGGCAAAGGAATGATAGAAGCGCCGGAACCCAACTGGGAGTTGGCCGGTCCGGTTGTAACCGGAAAACAATTGCGTATACAGGTGCCTGCTGGTACCGACAGCACGTTTACGCTAACCATACAGGTAGGAAATGCGCTAAAACTTTGGACGTTGGAAGATCCCAACCTGTATGCCGTTATTACCCACATTACTAACGGAAAGGATACGCTTGATAAAAAATATGATCGTTTTGGCTGGCGTTCGTTTTCAATAAAAGGCAATCACTTCTTTTTAAATGGCAAACGGGTGATCATGAAAGGCGACTCGTGGCATTTTATGGGAGTGCCGCAAATGACGCGGCGGTACGCCTGGGCCTGGTATACCGCGCTAAAACAGGCAAATGGAAATACGGTGCGACTGCATGCCCAGCCTTATCCCTCGTTCTATTTGGATATGGCCGATGAGATGGGAATACTGGTATTGGATGAAACGGGATTATGGGCCAGCGATGGCGGGCCAAAGGAAGATAGTAAGGAATATTGGGAAAACGCTGATGACCATGTGCAAAGAATGATCCTGCGCGACCGCAATCATCCGGCTGTAATGGGCTGGAGCGTTTGTAATGAAAATATTCCGGTGGCCGTATTTGTACATCATTCGCCCGATAGCCTCGTGACCCGTCAGCTGAATGCCATCAATCATTGGGTACACATTGCAAAGCAGTATGACTCAACCCGAAGCTGGATCTCCGGCGATGGAGAAACCGGGAAGCCAACCACCCTTCCTGTAATTCTCGGTCACTACGGCGATGAAAATTCCTATAAGGAATGGTCTTCGCGCGGCACTGTTTGGGGCGTTGGTGAATGTGGCATGGCCTATTACGGTACGCCCAAACAAACCTCGGTATACAATGGTGATCGCTCTTATGTTTCGCAGCAGGGGCGAATGGAAGCGCTGGATATAGAAGCCGTGCAGCTTTTTGATGCCATGAAAAAATATGATGCCTCCTATATGTCGGTATTCAATCTGGTTTGGTATGGACTGAAGCCGCTCGCATTTGGATTGGCCGATACTACCAGATTATCTAAGCCTACTGACGGCATCTTCTTTACTAAGTATAAAGAGGCACAACCCGGTATGCAGCCCGAACGGCTGGGTCCTTACACCAGTACCTTGAACCCGGGGTACGATCCAACACTTCCGTTGTTTAAGCCATGGCCTTTGTATGAAGGAATGAAGCAATCATTTGCAACCAGTAACGAAATAAAAAGCCCGAAACGTGAAAGCCCGGTGCGGCCCGTTTTGACCAGCTATCAGCCATTCAAATCGGCCGTCTTACTTTCTGCCGATTCATCACATGCGTTGAATGAACTGCTGCAGAAGGCGGGCGTGCAGGTAAGTGCAGCGCCCGATAAAAAAGAGACAACGCTGGTGCTGCTGGATGGCGTACATCCGCCAAGCGACAGGCGTTCAAAAAAAATGGTGCAATCTGTATTGCAGGCCGGTGGGGCCGTATTTGTTTTTGGTGTGCACCCCAATACCCTGGAAGCCTTGAATGCTTATATGGAAAAGCCGGTTCAGATCCTGACGCACCCTGCTACTTCATACATTGTAGCGCAGCCCGACCAGCTCATTAACAAACTGGGTAATGCCGATTTTTATTTTTCCGAACTGAGCCGCGAGCCCATCTCTTCTTTTGCCATTGGTGGCAGCTTTTTCAATAGTGCTTCCAGTATTCTGGTGCCCTGCAATACCAACTGGCAGCAATGGAATAACCGGCCGGAATCGGCAAAAACCATTTCCACCATCCGAAGCGAAAATGTTGACAAACCCGGCGGTAGTGTGCTGAGTGTTTATCAGCAAGGTAAAGGGCGCACTTATGTATGTGCCATCGATCCATTCAAACTGAATGGTATCAATGCCACCTTACTGTATCGCTTATTAAATAATCTGGGTGTGCCCTTCAATGGCAAGCAGGCTGCCAACCTGAATGCCCTGGCGCCTGATCGTTGGTTGGAGAATGCTATGCTTTCCGATGGTACTACAGGCACCATTATAAGTGCGGTTGATCATAAAATTGATTTTACAAACAAACACAACAAGACCCTGGGTTTTTGGGTGTATAGTCCACGCTCATTGAGTAATTTGCTGGCAGAACCAGATATGCCCGTGTTGGATCTGCATGTTGAAGCGTCAAAGAGCTTGTTTGTAATTATGAATGGGAAACCACTGGAACCAACCAGTTCAAACAGCTACAAGGCAGTTCAGTTGGAGCGTGGCTGGAACCATTTTGAAATTAAAACAGGCGATTATTCAGGATCGTTTGGCCTTCGGTTCAACAGTGACAACCGCCGGGATTTAAGGGAGATGGATTCAAAGGTGGATGCAGGTGGGGAGCGTAAGAAATAGGTTGATCTGAGGTATAGGTTTTTTACATTTGCATTGAAATGGCAGGAAATAATGCAAATAAAAGCGGGGTAACGGAATCGCTTATAACCCATATAAGTAAGTTCTGCACTATTGACGCGGAAAAATTGAGTTTATTGGAAGCTTTCTTTGAGCAACGGACTTACCGGAAAAAGGAGGTCCTGCTCAAAGAAGGCAACCGGTGTTATGAGAAGTTTTTCATAGCAAAGGGCTGTGTGCATTTGTATTACCTGAGTCAAAATGGAATAGAAAAGACTACCGATTTTGCTATGGAAAACTGGTGGACCTCAGATTATATGGCTTTCCAAAACGGCTCAGTCGCCCAGTTTTCCATTCGGGCCGTTGAAAAAACGGAAGTGCTATGCATTTCTGCCGATAATCAACGGAAATTACTGGATCAGGTGCCGGAGCTGAACGCCTATTTTCACCTGGTTTTTCAACGGGCCTATGCGGCTGCCCAGGTGCGGTTCAGGCTGATAAACGAATTATCAAAAGAAGAGATGTACCACCATTTCAATCAGCATTACCCGGAATTTATACAACGTGTTCCCCAATACCTGCTTGCTTCGTTCCTTGGCTTTACCCCCGAATATTTGAGTGAGATCAGGAAAAAATAGGTTTCTTAAATTGTTTATTAGGAATATAGTTTACCGTTATTATTTTTGTTGTGCTTAATAATACCAATTAGGCGCCCATACATTATGAAGTTATACGTAACCCAAACTGTTTGCGTTATACTCCTGTTTTTTATCTTTTGGCCGGTTTTCTTTGCCGATTATGCTTATATGGATGAAGCCCATCAGCTTTGGCACAACGACGACAATTCCAATTTTATCATGTTCTTTGAACAGGGCAGGGGATTGACGGGGCTGATCATAAAAAAGTTGTTTACAACATTTACTACCATAAGCGAATTGAAATGGATACGGGTGATTTCCTTTACCGGCTGGGTGCTGGCAGTAATAATCTGGAATATGTTGCTGAACAGTTGGAAGAAGATCTTTAATTTAAATGAACAGTGGGCATTCTTTTTAAGCATCTGTTTGCCGTGTAGCCTTTCGGTAGCCATCGCCATCGGTTGGGGTTCCTGTGTGGAACTGTTCCTGGCTTTTATACCGGGACTTATAAGCGGTCACTTGCTATTTATTAATATTTATGGTAGGAAGGGATTAGGTATTTCGCCGTTAAAGATTATTGCAGTAGTACTCTTGGCATTGGCTTCCTTATCGCTTTATCAACCTATGTTTGGCGCTTTTCTGCTGCCTTTCTTTTTGTATCATCTAAATAACCGGTTTAAAAAGGTTGACCGGGTTAGCTATATTGGCGTTGGTTTTTATGTGGCAATTAGTGCGCTCTATTATATTCTTTTTAAGTATTCCCTTGTATTATATGGTATAGGGGCTGGTGAGCGCACCGCCCTGTCGCTTGACCCGCTGAAAAAGATCTCCTTTTTCTTTTCGCAGCCACTGGCACAGGCATTCAGCTTTAATTTCCCCTACAACATGCATGGTATTTTTTCCCAGGCGTTTTATCCTTTAATGTTTGCCGCCTGGCTGTTTTCCATATTTGCTTTTGATAGAGATCAAAAGCTGCTGTACAAATTCGCCTATATAGGCAGGGTGTTGTTATTGATGATGTTGATCTATGTATCTGTGCTGGTGCCCATAGAGAACTTTGCTTCTTATAGAACCATGCTTTGTTTGAACCTGGCCGGCACTATGCTGTTGGTAGATGTAATACAGCGGCTGTTAAAAAACAGCAAGCTCAGCCATGTTACCCCTTATGTGGCAGCCGCAATTGTCGTTATCGTTGGCTGGTGCAATTTTGATCTGAATTACATCAACCCACTTAAAAAGGAATACCAGGCTTTACATACTTACTTTCAGAAAAACTATGACAGCACTAAAACAACCATCTATTTTGTAAGACCCAAAGATGATCTGTTTAAAACCCTGTATAATCAGAATGTATATAAAGATGAATTTGGCCTTCCTACCGGGCATAAAGACTGGACCCCGGAGCCGCTGATCAAACAAATGATCTTTGAAACAACAGGGAATAGGGCAAGAGCAAACCAAACAGCTATCGTTAATCTGGCTTTTGAAGAAAGAGATAATGCCAAATCAGAAGCTGCCTCATTTATTATGGATGAAGAAAGGATCTTATTACCTGAATAAAATTACCCTGAGCATCACTATCGCAGGCGTAACACCCGTGCATGTATGGTATTAAAAAATTCGGGTGTAAGCCCTAAAAACGTAGCTATGTGCTTTTGTGGAATGCGTTTGGCCAATTGGGGGTATTTTTCTCTGAAATGAATATAGCGCTCCTCGCCATTCATAGATAATAACCGGAGATTCTTTAAATGCTGGTTCACTAATGATTGTTGGTAGGAAAGGCGAAAGAAACGTTCCAGCGCAGGCGTTTCTATCATAAATGCTTCCAGGTCCGTATGTTTTATCTGCACCACTTCAGCATCTTCCAGGGCTATGATGTTGCAATTTGAGGGCTCCTGGGTAGTACGGCTGTATAGGTCAGATGTCCACCAGTCTTCGATAGCGAAATAGATATTATGTTCTAGACCTTTTTTATCTACATAATAACTCCTGAAGCAACCCGAGTTTACATACCATTCATAATTGCACACGGTTCCTTCCCGCAAAAGAAATTCTTTTCTTTTCACTTTCCGGATGCTTAATAAAGCACAGAAGGCCTTTTCTTCCTGTGGACTTAATGAAGTAAAACGCCTGATGTTTTTTAAGATGTTATCGAAAGGCATAAGGTTACAAATTTGCTCCCTGTCTTCTTTAAAAAAACTAAGATACCTTAATTTTTTTTGACAGATCCGGTCCGGAATTTTGTCGCTCTAAATCAATAAGATGGTGAATTTGATTGAAGGACGCGCCGGTTTTGAGCAGTTAGGCAGGCAATATCCCGTAGCCAAAAATGTTGTTATCGAAAACACATCCATTGCCAATGTGCCCTGTGCCTGGGTTACCCCGCCGGCAGCAGTTGACAATGAGGTAGTGTTTTATATTCATGGGGGCGGTTTTGTTTATGGTTCAGTTAAATCGCATGCTGCCCTGGTAAGCTACATAGCGCAAACTGTAGGCCGTAAGGTGCTGGTGATTGATTACGGTCTGGTGCCGGAACATACTTTCCCGGGTGGGTTGAACGATTGCGTAAAGGTGATTGAAACGTTTTGTAAGGAACATACCAGTTTCACGTATGGTATTATTGGCGACAGTGCTGGCGGTAACCTGGTAATGGCATCGCAACTGAAATTAAAAGCCATGAATGGGCCTATGCCGCGCTACAGCGTCATGATCTCGCCCTGGGTTGACCTGGAATGTAAAAGCATTAGTTTTAAAGAAAACAAAAACACGGATATTATATTAAGCCAGGGTTATTTACAGCTGTGTGCACGTGTGTATGCAGGTGAGCACGATTTGTCAGGCCCTCTTTTATCGCCTGTTAATGCAGACCTTACCGGACTGCCACCTGCCCTTATTATGTGTGGCAGCGTTGAAATTCTGAAAGATGACAGCGTGCTGTTGCATGAACAATTTGGTAAAGCCGGCATTCCCTCGGAGTGCATTGTTTTTGAAGGCGAGCAACATGTATGGCCCTTTATGGATATTAACAGCGCCGCCTCAAAAAAAGCATTGGGAAATATGGTTGCGTTTGTGGCGAAACATACCAACGAAAACATTACCCATCTTCCCCATCAGTGATCTCACTGCCTGCACCAGTGGTGTCTTCTTCCTTCGTATTTTCCTTATCAGGAAGGTTTTCATTGGCTCGTGGGTTGGGATTCTTTTTCACTGATTCCGGTGATTGGCCGTTTACGAAGGCATTTTTCTGCGCTTCGCTTTTTGAGTCTTGTTCTTCCCGGTTTAGATTGTCATCTCGTTTATTGGTAATCATATGCCTTTATTATAATGCACAAAAAGATTATGCCAGGTAGCGCGTGAGCACAACCTGGCATTCATTAGTGATCTTTCAATTACGCATGTTCATGCACGCCCTCTGCAATTTCTTCCAACATTTTTCTGTTAAAGGCTTCCAGGTCTTTGGGACTACGGCTGGTAACAAGACCCTTGTCAACTACTACTTCTTTATCAACCCAATTAACGCCAGCGTTTTTTAAGTCTGTTTTAATAGAAGGGTAGGAGGTCATAGTACGTCCTTTTAACAGTCCTGTTTCAATTAGTAATTGCGGGCCATGGCAAATGGCGGCAACCGGTTTGCCGGCATCCAGAAAATGCTTTACAAAGGCTATGCATTTTTCGTTGGTTCTTGCATGATCGGGATTCATTACCCCACCGGGAACAACCAGCGCGTCATAGTCTTCCGGATTGGCAGCATCTATTTGCACATCAACCGGCAATTCCTGTGACCAGTGATCGTGGTCCCATGCTTTCACTTTATCGGGTTGTGGAGAAACGATCTGCGCATCAGCGCCGGCATCTTTCAATGCCTGCAACGGACTGGTTAATTCCACTTCTTCAAATCCATTCTCAGTAATGATTGCTATCCGTTTTCCTGCTAATTTTTGTGTTGCCATACTATAAGGTTTTAAAATGAAAATGGAATATGCATAAAAATTGTACCACGGAAATCAAACAAAACAGCCGGTGGTTGCTGAATTTGTTCCACGATAATCTACGCTTACACCATTGAAATGCCTGCACAATTCATTCGCCAACATTTCTAAAACTTGGCCAATACCATCTCCTGCGTTCACCATTTGCAAGTGCATACAGATATCTTTGTTGTTGCAAGCTCATTTCTTTGAGATTGCTTTCTTCACCCTTACTGGTTGAAATGCCATTATTGACATGTAAACCGGTCCGCCATGTTGCAAAAAAGTCCCCATTCTTCCGTGGTACCCGAGGAGGATATCATAAATCTGATCAGGCAAAACGACAGCCTTGCTTTTGACCTATTGTACAAAAAATACTGGAACCGCCTCCTGCATTTTGCATTCCGTTATGTTAAAGATGGATATGTATGTCAGGAAATTGTGCAGGAATTATTTGTGCAGCTGCACACTTCGGGCGCGCGGTTACAAATTAATTCCTCGCTTTCGGCTTATCTTTTTGTGGCTATCAGGAACCGCATTTATAATTATTTACGAAACCAGGCATTGTATAATAAGCATATTACCCTGGCAAGTAAAAGAATTATGGTTTCGCATAATAATGTTGAACAGGCTATTAACTTCATGGATGTACAAAATAAAATTAACGATACGTTGTGTCGCATGCCTGAAAAATACCGCACTGTTTATTTGTTGCACGATAAAAGCCATTTTACCGTAAAGAAGATCTCTGAGGTATTGAACCGCCCGGTTAATACGGTGGAAAAACAATTGCGCAAGGCCATGTACATCCTGCGCGACAAATTGGTACTGCATGAGATGACTGTATAAGATAGAATAAGATAGGTATCTCTTAGAACTTATACGATACATTTACAGAAACCCCATAATCAAAATCGCTGATCTCAGACGATTGGTTATCAAAATTGGTATACGGGTTTACGGTTAAATAAAAATCCCTGATAATCTGCCACGAAAAACTGGTGTTGCCTGAAAAACGGATACGTCCTTTTTGGGTAACTCCAAAGAAAACAGTTTGTGAGGAACTGATCTGAATATTTGGCTGGGAGTATTTAAAGAAATTAAACTTCAACACAACAGGTATTTCCAGCAGCACACCACTGTGTTCCCCGCTGGTACTTTTCTCCTGATTAAATACAAGTCCGGTAATTGCATATAGCTGGGAGTACTTTCGAACCATTAATTTATTACCGCCGCCAATCATTTGCTGGTACCTGCGGGCAATGGATAACTCCAGGTTTCGCTGGTACGCCAGGTTAAGGGCTGCAAACCAGGTTGGGCTAAATGTATAGGCGGTGAAGAAGTATGCGTCTTCTCTGTCTCTTGAATAAGTAGATGAATCAAGCGTGCTATTCATGGAAACGGAAAGCTGGTAATCCCAATACCGGGTCATGTAGAGTACTGTAGCGCTTAAATTGAGTTGGCCTATGTCGCTCGATTTGGTATAAGTAAAACCGGTAGAAAAGGAACCATTCAATTGCGAAAAGAAGTTTTGTTCCAATGCAAAGATGGTATTAAAGCTCATGATCTCGGCATCAACCATGATCCCGGTATCCTGTAGGATATTTACAAAACCATTTTTTGAGGAAGGCTTCATCATGCCTATGAGGATCCGCTTGTCA
>CBIMFG010000015.1:0-13128 GCA_966243125.1 uncultured Niastella sp. | reverse complement strand
GCCGGGCGTAACCGTGGTGGCGTTCGTGCCATCGGCCGGGCCGGTACCACCACCGATCATGGTAGTAATGCCGCTGAACAAGGCATGATCTATCTGTTGGGGACAAATGAAATGAATATGACTGTCGATGCCACCAGCTGTGGCTATTAAGCCGGTGCCGCCATGTACTTCGGTGGAAGCCCCGATGATCAGATTAGGGTCCACGCCATCCATGGTATCGGGATTGCCGGCTTTGCCTATCCCTACTATCCTGCCATCTTTAATGCCAACATCTGCCTTTACAATACCCCAGTGATCTATGATCATCACATTGGTGATCACCAGATCGGGGACCCCTTCTCCACGGGTGGCCCGGGCAGATTGTGCCATGCCATCCCGGATGGTTTTACCGCCGCCAAATTTGGCTTCGTCGCCATAAACCGTAAAGTCTTTTTCTATCTCAATGAACAGCCCGGTATCGCCTAAACGCACTTTATCGCCCGTTGTGGGGCCATACATATTGGCATACTTGATGCGGTTGATGTGCAGGCTCATGCAGATTGGTTTTTGAATTGACCGGTCAATGCATTTTGAACCGCCTGATCTTTATTGGCTGGCGATGCTTCACCATTCACCAGGTTATTAAACCCGAAAACCTGTTGGGTGCCGCCAAATGCCACCAGCTGCACTTCTTTTTCTTCACCGGGTTCAAAACGAACAGCAGTGCCTGCCGGAATATTCAACCGCATACCATAGGCTGTGGCCCTGTTGAACTGCAATTGCCGGTTCACTTCAAAAAAATGAAAATGCGAACCGATCTGAACCGGGCGATCGCCGGTATTTACCACTGTCACAGCTGCAGTGGTGCGGCCTGCATTGGCAATAATATCATCGGGCTGTAAAATGTATTCCCCGGGGATCATGGTGATTGATTTTGGTTGTATTTATCTTATGGGATCGTGTACGGTAACCAGTTTGGTGCCATCGGGAAACGTGGCTTCTATTTGTATTTCCTGGATCATTTCGGGTACCCCTTCCATTACGTCGTCACGGGTTAAGATGGTGGCGCCGTAATGCATGAGTTCAGCAACCGATTTGCCGTCGCGGGCTGCTTCCTGCAGGTGGCTGCTGATAAGGGCAATTGCCTCGGGATAGTTCAACTTCAATCCACGCGACCTTCGCTTCCCGGCCAGTTCCCCGGCTAAAAACAATAATAGTTTTTCCGATTCTCTGGGTGTAAGATGCATAAATAAAAATGGTAATGCAGGTGAGTAATAAATGCGGGTACGGAATGGCAGGCAATAATTTAAGTTAAGGAAAAAAGTAACACGGCAAGTGTCTTTCTAACGATTTTTCTCCCGGATGATCTCCGCGGCTATACTAACGGCAATCTCTTCCGGAGTTTGGCTGTGAATGGCAATGCCAATAGGGGCATGAATAGGTTGTAGTAAAGAAGCAGGCACACCTTCGGCCCGGTAATCGGTAAATAGCTTTTCTATCTTGTTTTTACTACCTAACAAACCGAAGTATTTAAACTGCTTTTTCCATAATGTTCTCACCACAATATCATCCGTACGGTAACCAACCGTCATCACCACAATATATTGATGGTTTCCGCCTGAGAGCAGTTCATTCAATTCTGTATAGTCGGCAATTATTTTCTTGTCATGGGCATACTCATTTTCTAAAAATGTTTTAAGGCTGGAACGATCGTCGTACAAATGAATATAAAACTCCATGCTTTGCATCAGACGGCAAAGCGCTAATGCACAATGCCCTGCGCCAATAATGTGTAAATGATTTTTATAGCCGGTCTTTTCCCGGTACAGCCAGTTGGTTTCCGAAGTAATGGAGAAATAAAAATCACTATCAGGGATTTCAGTCGTGAATTGTACACCTGCTGGGGATATTTGTAAGGTGCCGTTCTTGTTTTGTTCCAGGCTGGCAATAAGCTGTTGAATGGTGCTGGCAGCTGATGGCGGAACGGGGTACAGCCAAATGGTTTGTTCACCCGAACAGATCATGCCGCTTTGGTTGGCGGGGGCAGTTTTGTTATGGATTTGCTTTCTGATAGCGGGCTCCATTTCGGCTGGCGTGTTTAGTTTTTCCTTCGCCAATTCTATAAACTTATGTTCCATAATACCACCGCCAATAGAGCCTTCCGTTTCCCCGGCTGTATTCACCGCCATAAAGAAACCGGGACGGCCCGGACTGCTTCCTTCACTTTGCAGCACATACAACAACATAACCGGTACCTGTTGCTGCAGGCTTCTATTTATCAACTGCCAGATGTTTACTTGTTTCTTCATGTGGTTGACTGCTTCCTTCTTGTTGGGTTGCGTATAAGGCCATCAATACTTTTTCAGGAGTCATGGGCGCATCAAATGGGAAATGTCCATTCTTATGAAAGGCGCGTACGGCATTCCGTAAAGCGAAATAAGCGCCAATCCCGTACATTAGTGGCGGTTCGCCCACTGCCTTTGACCGGAAGATAGCCAGGTTATCGTGCGGTGTTTGTAAAAAGTCGATGGCAATCTCTTTGGGCACAGAATAAATATCCGGCACTTTGTATGTTGACAATGCATTGGACCGCAACCGTCCTTCTTTATCATACACTATTTCTTCCATGGTCATCCAGCCAATGCCCTGAACAATGCCGCCTTCTATTTGGCCAAGGTCAACAGCCGTATTCATGCTGGAACCGAAGTCGTGCACTACTTTAACGGTATCAACTGTATACGTTCCGCGTATGCAATCTACCGTTACACCAAGGATGGCTGTTCCATATACATGATAGGCAAACGGATGTCCTTTTTCTTTGGTGGCATCAAAATGAATAGCTGGTGTAGCATAGTGGGCATGCTCAGACAGTCCTATTCTTTTTGTATGCCCTGCCATTACGAGCGATTTCCAGTCGCGGTCGGTTTTATAGCCGTTCACCCAAACAAATTCATCCTGTAAGGTTATGGCATCTTCAGCAACGTTCAGTTCTTCTGCCACCATTTTTTTCAATCGGTTGGCAATAGCGGTACAAGCCAGTAAGGTAGCTTTACCATTCAGGTCGGCAGTGGCGCTGGCTGCCGAAGGCGAGGTGTTGGCAATTTTAAATGTATTGGTTGTATGAATTTTGATTTTGTCTGGTTGAATGGAGAATACCTTGGCCGCTACCTGCAAGATCTTGGTGTTCACACCCTGGCCCATTTCAACAGCACCGGTGGTAATGCCTACGCTGCCATCAGTATATACATGCACCAATGACCTGGCCTGGTTCATCAGCGTTTTGGTAAAGGAAATCCCAAAACAAACCGGCATACAGGCCAATCCTTTTTTATAATATTTATTAGCTGCGTTGAATGCAACTGCTTCTTTGCGAAGCGCAGTTAAATTATATAGGGTAGAAGCTTTTTGCCAGCATTCAGGTGCTTCGCTTTGCGCTTTTTGTCCGTAAGGAAATTCATCGCCAGTTTGCAACAGGTTTCTTTCTTGTATAACAGCAGCATCCACACCTAACGCTTCTGCTGCTTTGGTAATGGCCGATTCAATCATGAACATGCCCTGTGGTCCACCAAAACCCCGGAAAGCAGTGTTAGGTGGTAAATGAGTGCGACAACTATAGGCGGTTGCTTTTACATTGGGAATAAAATATGAGTTGGTGCAATGGAACAACGTACGTTCCATAACCGCAGGCGACAGGTCTGCTGCTGCACCGGCATTCTGGTAAAACGTTACTTCATAGGCGATGATCTTCAACTCCTCATTCAACCCGATCTTAAAATCTGCTGAATAAGGATGGCGTTTACCCGTCATGGCCATGTCTTCCATGCGATGCAGGGAATACTTAACCGGCCGTTTTAAAATATGTGCTGCCAATGCACACAACGCTGCCCAGGTATTTGCCTGATCTTCCTTGCCACCAAAACCACCACCCAATCTGCTTACCTCCACTTCTACCTGGTGCATGAGTAAACCTGTTACCCGGCTAACGGCACGTTGAACAGCCGTTGGCCCTTGTGTGGATGAGTATATTTTGAGGGCATTATGCTCCTGCGGAACAGCGTAGGCTCCTTGCGTTTCAATATACAAATGTTCCTGACCGTTGGTATCGGCACGGCCTTCAAAAATATGTGTGCATTGTAACCAGGCATCATTGGTGTTACCTATTTGAAAAGTGCGTGGCGGAATAATGAGCTCGCCCAATGCCTTTGCGTCCCGCGGATCGGTGATCACGGGCAATGGATCAATAGTTACTTTTATTTTTTGTACACCGGCACGGGCTGCGTCAATAGATTCGGCTACCACAAACGCCACCGGCATTCCACAGAAGTGCACCTCATGATCGGCGAGTAAGGGTTCATCGGGAACTATACCGCCAATCTGGTTTTCACCGGTTATGTCTTTGTAGGTGAAAATGCGTACAACACCGGGCAGGGCAGCTGCTTCGCTGGTATCCAAACTGGTAATGGTTCCGTGTGCAACCGGCGAGCCAAATGAGGCGCCGAACAAAGTGCCATGTATCAGCGGAATATCATCCAGGTAAATGGATTCCCCGCGCACGTGTGTATATGCATCGATGTTTTTCATAACACTTACTGATTACTTTCGGTATATTGCAATACCTTCATAAAATGTGCTTTTATCAACTGGCCTAACAACAATCGTTTATAATCTGCTGTTCCCCGGGCATCACTGATAGGCGTAATTTCTGTTTGGGCAATTGCTATGGCCTGCTCAATGGTTGTATCATTAACAGGCTGGCCTTTTAAATAAGCATTTGTTTGTTCAAGCAGTTTAGGAATAGGCGCCAGACCACCAGCTGAAATTCGAATGTCCTGAATTTGATCGCCCTGCAAAGTGCAACAACAGGCAGTGTTTACGCTGGCGATATCCAGGTTGGTACGCTTACTTACTTTTTCAAAACTGAAGTACGTGTTATGGACTGGTAATTCAAATGAAATTGACTGCAACTGTTCGTCAGCTTGCCTGTCCAGTTTTTTATACCCTTTATACAATTGCCTGAGTGGAATTGCCCGTTGTTGCTCATTGTTTCTAAACACTAACGTAGCATCCAAGGCCAGTAAGAAAATGGTGAGATCGCCAATAGGAGAGGCATTGATCAAATTACCGCCAATAGTCGCTATATTACGGATAGGTGTAGAGGAAATCAGTTTTACATGATCAGCGAGGAGGGGGAAGTATTGTTGCATAACCGGTGATTCATACAAATCTGTCACCGTTGCCGCAGCACCAATGATGCACCGGTTGCCTTGTTGCGTAATGCCTTTCAAATTTGAATCATCAAACAGAAACCTGATGGGCGCATCCTTCAATGCATCGTGTTTTTGCACATATACATCTGTACCACCGCCTACCCATTCCGTAGCCTCAGTTGGGTGAAGTTGTCCATTCAACCCGGTTTGTAAAAATTGCAACTGTTGTTTAATGCCGGCAAACCAGCCTGGTAAAATATGATTGTCTGCAACAAACGCTATGGGATCTGCATCTTGTTTGGCCTGCATCAGCTGAGCTACTTTGGCCGCCGCCCTTTCAATGGATTTATAACCGGTGCAACGGCAAATATTTCCATCAACCGCAGCAATAGCATTTTGTGTGGTGGCGCTTTTACCACTTAAGCAGAAGCCTGCCAGTGATACTACAAAGCCAGGTGTGCAAAAACCGCATTGAGTGGCCGATTCATCATACATAGCCTGTTGAATGGGATTTAGGGCATCCATATTCAATCCCTCGATTGTCACCACATGTTTACCGTGCACATTGCCTAAAGGCGTAAGGCAACTGTTGAGCGACCGGTATCGCAATTCATTGTTTTTCAATTCACCCACCAGCATGATACAGGCGCCGCAATCCCCTTCGTTACAGCCTACTTTAGTGCCGGTTAAATGTTGGTGATACCGCACAAAATCAAGCAGCACCATACCGGGCGGCAATGTGGTTGTAATGTTTTTGTTATTGAGAATGAATTTGATCAATGGTATAACTGGTTTCTTTAAAGTTACCAAAATCTGTGCAAACTGTAAGTGCGCTTCGGATCTGATTCGGGTTTGTAGCGTACTTGTATCGCTGGTGTTCCCTTATTGTGCCGGACCTGTTTCGCCCGTTTTTCGTACATGTTTCCTTCCTTTATAGGTACGAGACATATACGAGACATGTACGGAACATATACGAGACATGTACGAGACATTAGCGGTTCTGACCCGAAACAAACCCGGATCAGGGGCGAATAAGTTGACCACGAGACACCAAGTTGACGGGTTAACAAGAAAAAGCAGGAAGTTGAGCGGGTTGATAGTGTTGAATCTATTTTAACAGGTTGAGATCAGGCTGGGCGTACTTGTACACTTTAAAATAGAGGGTCGTTTTGGTTTGATAGACGCCTTCAAATTTGGAAATTTCATTGATAAACTGTACCAGGTGATCATTGTCGCGGCACATAACATCTACTTCCAGGTCATAATCGCCGGAGGTCATAGCGAGGAAACTTACTTCGGGCAGTTTTGATATTTTTTGTGCTACTTTTTCCTTAAAGGTAGCCGGCCGCACAAAAACCGCAATGTGTGCATAGGCCCTGAAGCCAACTTTGTCGGGATTAACCCGACCAATGATATTGATGGTGCCTTCCTCAATTAATTTATTCACGCGGGTGCGAATGGTGCCGATTGACACATTCAGTTTTTCTGCAATAACGGTAAACGACATCCGGCCGTCTTTTTGCAAAAACGATAGAATAGCAAAATCGAGCTCATCGAGTGGAAAACCGTTTTTCTCCATATGGCAAAGATGCAACAAAAATAAAAATACTATCAAACTTTTGGCCACGTTCTAAATTAATTTTAATTTACTGTACCTGTTTCTGCAAATTTTGTAGTACTAAAAATGTCTCCTCATGAAGTACTTACCTGTTCAGAATTACATAAATGGACAGTTTGTGAATGCGTCAACAGACCAAACACTGCCCGTTATTTCTCCACTTGATGGAACTTTTTTATCAACAGTTCCTTTATCGACTCCTAAAGATCTCGATGCTGCGGTGCGGGCTGCGAAGATCGTATTCCCTGCGTGGAGCCATACACCCATAAAAGAACGAGTGCAGGTGTTGTTCCGGTACCGGCATTTGCTGGAAACCCATTTGAAAGAACTGGCTGCGCTTGTTAGCGAAGAGAATGGAAAAACGATGGGTGAAGCCATTGCTGAAATCGAGAAATGCATTGAGCTTACAGAGTTTGCCACCTCGTTGCCACAACTGGTTACTGGCGAAGTGTTGGAAGTAAGCAAAGGCGTGGAGTGCCGAACCGAGCATGTGCCGCTGGGGGTGGTTGCTTCTATAGTGCCATTTAATTTTCCCAGCATGGTGCCTAACTGGACAATCCCCAACGCCCTTGCACTGGGTAATTGTATGATCATAAAACCTTCTGAAAAAGTGCCGCTGAGCGTAGGCAGGTTGGCGCAGTTATTAAAAGAAGCAGGGTTGCCCGATGGTGTTTTCAATGTAGTGAATGGCGATAGCACCATTGTGCATGCCATTTGCGATCATCCGGGAATTACAGCCGTGTCATTTGTAGGCAGCACCAAAGTGGCGAAGATCGTTTATCAGCGTGCTACCCATCATTATAAAAGGTGCCTGGCATTGGGCGGCGCCAAAAATCACTTATTGGTACTGCCCGACGCCAAAGCCGACATGACCGCACAAAACGTTGCCGCCTCTATGAGTGGTTGTGCCGGACAACGTTGTATGGCCGCATCGGCCATGGTAGCCGTGGGGAATGTTGATCATATCATTCAAAAAATATGTGAAGAAGCGAGGAAGATAGTGCCGGGGCAGAACCTGGGTGCGGTGATCAGCCAGGAATCAAAAGAAAGGATCGAGCATTTTATAACTGAAGCAGAAGCGCAGGGCGCCCGCATACTGCTCGATGGACGTAATGCATCAGTTGCGGGCAAAGAAAAGGGAACCTATGTAGGGCCTACCGTTATTGATTATGTGAAACCCGATATGGCGGTGGCTACAGAAGAGATCTTTGGCCCGGTGATCAGTATTATGCGCACCGATACGCTCGATGAAGCGCTGGCTATTGAAAATGCCAATCATTATGGGAATGCGGCTTCGGTGTTTACACAAAATGGCGGACTGGCGCGCTATGTGATAGACAGGGCAAGCGCCGGCATGATTGGTGTAAATGTGGGGGTACCAGTTCCCCGCGAACCTTTCTCCTTCGGCGGCTGGAATGAAAGCAAGTTTGGCGTAGGTGATATTACTGGTAAAAGTTCTATTGAATTTTGGACCAAGTTGAAGAAATCTACGGTGAAGTGGAATCCGGAGGCAGGGGTGAATTGGATGAGCTAACGCAGTTCAGAGTTTTTAGTTCTATGTTCTTAGTTCTTTGTTACGGTTGCCCCGACGTCCGCCAGCTGGCGGATTGCGGCTTGAAGCTTACAGCTGTCTTCAAAAATAAATATCATGTCAAACACTTTAAATATTTCTGAAACCCAGGAGATCATCCGTGACAATATGGATTACACGCTCTTTTCGTGGAGCAAACAAAGAGGCATAGCGCCCATAGCAGTGAAATATGCAAAGGGTGTGTACTTATATGATTACGATGGTAAACGGTACCTCGATTTTTCATCGGGCCTTATGAATGTAAATATTGGTCATGGTAACCAGCGGATAACTCAGGCCGTTATGGAGCAAATGCAACAGGTAAGTTATGTAACTCCCAGTTGTGTAACCAAAGTGCGGGGCGAGTTGGGGAAAAAGCTGGCATCGGTAACGCCGCCGGGATTAACAAAAACCCTATTTACTGTTTGCGGGGCATCTGCTATTGAAAATGCTATTAAACTCGCCCGGTTATATACGGGCAAACATAAGATCATTGCGCGGTACCGGGCTTTTCATGGGGCATCCTATGGCGCCATGACAGCCGGTGGCGATCCGCGTAAACTGGCGTCCGATGCACAGCAATCGCCCAATTTTGTGCATGTAGAAGATCCATATTGTTATCGCTGCCCCTGGGGTAAAGAGATCACTACCTGCAGCCGCGAATGTGTAAGCCATCTGGAAAGAGTGATAGAGTTTGAAGGACCGGGTAATGTGGCTGCTGTGCTTATGGAAGGGGAAAGCGGCTCATCGGGCTGTATTAAATATCCGCCTGATTATTTGCAAAAGGTACGCGACCTGTGCGATAAACATAATATTCTGTTGATTGCCGATGAAGTGATGAGTGGTTTTGGCCGAACCGGTAAATGGTTTGGGGTAGATTATCATGGCGTAGTGCCTGATATCATTGCAACCGCAAAAGGATTAACAGCTGGCTATCTGCCCCTGGGGGCTTTGATAGTTAGTGATACCATTGCTGAATACTTTAACGACCGGGTTTTGTGGTTGGGATTGACTTAGTCAGCCCACCCGGTAAGTTGTGCCGCCGGACTGGAAACACTAAAAATATATGAGGACGAAAACCTGTTGGAGAATGCTGCCAATATGGGGCATTATATTGATGAACAGGTTGAGTTGTTAAAACAAAAACATCCCAGTATTGGCGATTTCAGAAATACCGGTTTGCTGGGTTGTATAGAGCTGGTGAAGAACAGATCGACAAAAGAGCCAATGGCGCCGTTTAACGCCAAACCCGACGAAATGGTTATCATGAACAAAGTGGCGGCCAAGTTGAAAGAACAGGGCATGTATACCTTCGTTCGCTGGAATTATATTTTTATTGCCCCACCGCTGTGTATTACAAAGGAGGAAGTGGATGAAGGATTGACCATGATCAGTGAGGCGATCAAAATTGCGGATGAATTCGTAAATTGAAGGGAGGTCGAAAGGGCATAAACCACCTTACGATGAAAAATGAATCACTATACAGTGAAGACCTTGCACCCGTTCCGGTAACCAAACGCAAGTGGAATACCTGGAACTACGCCGCCTTGTGGATCAGCATGAGCTTATGTATTCCTACCTATATGCTGGCCAGTTCATTGATTGGTGGAGGTATGAACTGGTGGCAGGCCATCCTTACTATTTTTCTGGGAAATACTATTGTGCTGGTACCGATGATCCTTAACGGACATGCCGGGGCGAAATACGGTATTCCTTTCCCGGTTTTTGCCCGGGCCAGTTTTGGCGTACGGGGCGCAAACATTCCTGCTATCCTGAGAGCCATTGTAGCCTGCGGTTGGTTTGGTATTCAAACCTGGATAGGCGGCGCTGCCATTTATCAAATGATCAGGGTATGGAACCCCGGGTTGGCTGAGATAGATACTACTTCTTTATTTCCACAGGCGGTTCCCTTTGTTTGCTTTTTATGTTTCTGGGCGCTCAATATGTTTATTGTATACCTGGGTGTTGAAAGCATTAGAAAACTGCTGGTATTTAAAGCCATCTTTCTGCCCATGGCCGCATTGGCCTTATTGTTCTGGGCCATCAATGCTTCTCATGGCTTAGGGCCCATTTTACAACAACCCTCAAAGTTTACTACTACCTCCTCATTTCTTGATTATTTCTTCCCTGCACTAACGGGTATGGTTGGGTTCTGGGCAACGCTGTCGCTCAATATTCCGGATTTTACCCGCTATGCTAAAAGTCAGCAGGCACAAATAAAAGGACAGGCAATTGGCCTGCCGCCTTCTATGACGCTTTTTGCCTTTATTGGCGTGGTGGTAACATCAGCCACTACCATCATTTATGGCACTACCATTTGGGATCCCGTAATACTCGCTGGTAAATTCGAAAACAAGCTGCTGGTAAGTGTAGCCATGATCGCTGTGGCCATTTCAACCCTTGCTACCAATATTGCCGCTAATATTGTAAGTCCGGCCAATGATTTTGCCAACCTGGCGCCATCCAAAATAACTTTTCGTAAGGGTGGTTATATTACCGGAGTCCTGGGCATTTTGATCTTTCCGTGGAAACTGATTGCCGATCCTACTGGCTATATTTTTACCTGGCTCATTGCGTATTCCAGTTTGTTGGGGCCGGTGGGTGGTATCATGATAGCCGATTATTATTTTATTCGTAAACAACAGTTGTCTACTGCCGATCTGTATAAAGTAAGCGGACAATACACCTTCAGGAACGGTTTTAACCATCGCGCCATTATTGCCCTATTGCTTGGCATTATTCCAAATATTCCTGGTTTTCTCACCACTATAAAAGTAATAGCGCCAGACAGTGTGCCTGCCTGGATCGCGCATTTGTATAATTATGCCTGGTTTGTTGGTTTCTTTATTTCAGGACTTACGTATTTATTGATGATGCGCAATTATAAGCCCCTGGTATCTGATTCTGTCACCACTAAAGAAGAAACATTTCATGTCGCTATTGATTAAAAACGGACGGATCATTACTGCAGATGCGGATTTTACCGCTGATATTTTTGTGGTGGATGAAACCATACAAGCTATTGGCAGAAGCCTGGGTGTGAAGGCAGACACAGAAATTGATGCAACAGATAAACTGGTTTTCCCGGGTGGCATAGATCCACATGTTCATTTGGATATGCCCTTTATGGGGACCTTTTCCAGCGACAATTACGAAACCGGTACGCGGGCTGCTTTATTTGGCGGCACTACCATGGTGATTGATTTTATTCTGCAAAAACAGGGTAACTCGTTGCAGGCCGCGCTCGATGAATGGCGCTCGCGATCGGACAATAATTGTGTGGGCGATTACAGCTTTCATATGGCGGTGACCGATTTCAATAACAACACGCGCACTGAAATAAAAAAGATGATAGAGCAGGAGGGCATTACTTCCTTCAAAACCTTTATGGCTTATAAGGGCGCGTTGATGATCGACGACCGGCAAATGATAGGGTTGATGGAAGAAGTAAAGAAATATGGCGGGCTTATAAACGTGCATGCTACCAATGGCGATATGATCGATTACCTGGTGGCCAAACATCGCGAAGAAAAGAAATTATCGCCTTTGTATCATTACTTATCACAGCCTGAAATAACCGAAGCAGAAGCTGCTGAGCGGTTTGCCGACATGACCTATTATACCGGTTGTCCGGGTTATATTGTTCACCTCACTTGTGAAGGCGCGTTGAATGCGGTTCGCAATGCTACCCGTCGTAACCAGAAAATATTTGTAGAAACCTGTATTCAGTACCTGATACTGGATGCTTCTTTATATGAAAAAGATTTTGAAGGTGCTAAATGGGTGATGAGCCCGCCATTGAGGCAGCCAAAAGACCAGGCTACCTTATGGGCTGGCATCAACCAGGGATTGGTACAGGTGGTGGCAACGGATCATTGTCCGTTTAAGTGGGAGCAAAAGCTAATGGGCCAGCATGATTTTTCAAAGATCCCTAATGGGCATCCGGCCATTGAGAACCGCATGGAGTTGTTGTACAGCGAAGGCGTGCATAAAGGGAAGATAACGTTGAATAAATATGTGGAAGTAGCCTGTACCAACCCGGCGAAGATCTTTGGTATGTTTCCGCGTAAAGGAACATTGGCTCCTGGCAGTGATGCCGACATTGTGATCTTTGATCCCAATGAAACGCATGAAATTTCTGCAAGCACTCATCACATGAATGTTGATTACTCGGCGTATGAAGGCTGGCCTGTTACGGGGAAAGTAAAGACGGTAATCCTGCGTGGAAAGGTAGCCATCGATAATGAACAATGTTTGGTGGAGAAGGGGTATGGGCGGTTTATAAAGAGGAATAAGGTGGAAGGAAGAATTTAGCTGTAAGCCTCAAGCTGTAAGCTGCAAGCAATACACCTTTTCGCTGCGACCGGCGACTGGCGACAAAGTTCTTAAAACACAGAACCAAAAACTTTATACATGGCTAGAATTATCAAATCGGGTTTAATTCAAATGAGTTTGCCGAAAACGGAAGGGGAGGGAACTATTGAGGAGATCAAGGAAGCGATGGTGCAAAAACATATTCCATATATAGAAAGAGCCGGTGAGCAGGGTGTACAAATACTTTGTTTGCAGGAGATCTTCAATACGCCGTATTTCTGTCCGGGCCAGGACAGGGCCTGGTACGAATCGGCTGAAACGGTTCCGGGCCCAACCACAGAACGAATGGCGGTGTATGCTAAGAAATATAACATGGTAATGATAGTACCCGTGTATGACAAGGAACAAGCCGGTGTACTGTATAACACAGCGGCCGTGAT
>CBIMFG010000014.1:0-13150 GCA_966243125.1 uncultured Niastella sp. | reverse complement strand
AAACACCCGCACCCCATTTGTTCCTAACTCAATTGTAATGATGCATTTCATGGGAATGATAATTATGTGTTACGCAAATGATTTTTTCTGAACTCACTGGGCCGGTAGCCGGTCAGCTTTTTAAAAGTGGTGGAAAAATGCTGCGATGAATAAAACCCTGTATCCAGCGCAATATCAGTTACCGAAATACCAGGCTGCTTCAATAATTTGATAGCTTCAGAAATCCTGATATTGATCAGGTAATTGATGGGCGAAAAACCCGAATAGCTTTTAACCTTTTCCGTGAACAAGGTTGTGCCCATCCCCACCAGAGCCGCCATTTCCTCAACCGTCCATTGGTGCGCCAGATCCTGGCGCAACACCTCCTCCAGGTGCATAAATGTTTTTGGGAAGTCGCGGTTGGTATGGCTTTGCCGGGTCATTTTACGCGCAACCTGTATCAACAGTTCATCTAACAGGTGATTAATGCTTGCCTGGTATCCCACTTCGTTCGCAAACAATTCGGCATGAATACATTTAAGGATCTTGCCAGCTTCATTGAAGCGCGACAAAACCGGCAAACTGTTCAACAACAAAGTTTTACCAATAGCGGCTCCTTCGCCTTCAGAGAGGCCGCTCCACCTGCCAGGCTGTATATGACCGTTATCGAGCCGCTGCACGGCCAGCTGGATCCAGGTAAAACAGCCAATCTCCAGCACGCCGTTGTCGCTGCCAAAGGGAATACCAGGCAGTACCAGCGCCACATCGCCGGGATAATAGATATACGACTGTTGATTGATGCGCCATTCGAACCGCCCTTCTATTATATAATAAATGCGTAAACCTTCTGTTATAGTAGTGGAGAATGCGTTCAGCTGTATAGAGCCATTCTTTTTTATGCCCACCTCCAGGATATGCGGGAACAAAAGCAGTTCTGCCGATTTACCTTGTTGTAGCAGGAATTGATTCATATGGCTTTAAGTAGTTAGCTTGGCGCAATCTGCTTCCAAAAGAAGCTTAT
Organism: uncultured Niastella sp.; assembly: GCA_966243125.1. Classification (GTDB taxonomy): domain Bacteria; phylum Bacteroidota; class Bacteroidia; order Chitinophagales; family Chitinophagaceae; genus Niastella. Next base: position 12,150 of record CBIMFG010000014.1, on the reverse strand, counting down.
ATAAAATAAAGGAATTTCTTTGTGCTGTATGTACAAAATTCAACACTGTTTTATTTTGGAAGTTTTTACCGGTAATACCAGATAATTTGTTCCTTCAACGATTACTCACCAAAACAACTTGCCGGTATGAAAAATTACACCCACGGCAGGCCACCCCGTTTCCTCGGTCTGTGGCTGCTTTGCGTTTTTCATTTACTCCTTTCCGTTACCCATGCACAAACAGTTACAGGAACAGTGTCAGATGAAAAAGGTACGAAGCTTCCACGGGTCTCCGTAATGATTAAGGGTTCTTCCCTTGGGACAACTACCGATAATGAGGGCAAATTCAGCATTTCCGCTCCGGGTACTTCCACCCTCGTTTTTAGTGCGGTAGGTTATAAAAATACGGAAGAAGCCATTGATGGCCGCACCGTACTTAATATTTCTCTTGTGCTCGACAACCAGAACCTGGGCGAGGTGATCGTTACAGCGCTGGGCATAAAAAAACAGGCCCGCAGCCTGGGTTATTCCGCCACCAGCGTTAAACCCGAAGAACTGACCGTGAACCGTACCAGCAATGTAATGAACGCCCTGCAGGGAAAAGTGGCCGGCGTTAATATTTCGACATTAGGTACCGGACCCGGCGGTACCTCCAAGGTCCGGATCCGCGGGCAATCATCCATTTCAGGACAAAATAACCCCTTGATCGTTATCAACGGCGTACCAGTCGACAATACCAACTTCAACGATAATACCATATCCGTTAAAGGTGGCGGTGTATTTGCCGATGGTGGTGATGGGTTATCCAGCATCAACCCCGATGATATCGAAAGCATGACTATCCTTAAAGGTGCGCCCGCATCGGCCCTGTATGGTTCGCGTGCAAAAGACGGGGTGATCATGATCACCACAAAAACAAAAGGAAAGGTAAAGGGCATTGGTGTAACTTATAACCTCAACTATACCAATGATACTCCGCTCGATTATACAGATTATCAAAATCAATATGGTCAGGGTGAGAATGGTGTTCGCCCCACCGCACCCGATCCTACTTCGGGCGAGTGGTCGTTTGGTGAGAAGTTTGCCCCCGGCATGACGCATATCTTATTCAATAATCTTACAGTTCCTTACGTAGCGCAACCCAGCCGCATCAAGAATTTTTACCGGCATGGCCAGAACATTTCAAACACACTGGCATTTGAAAGCAGCAGCGACAAAGGCGGCATGCGCCTGTCGCTCAACAATACCCAGAACAATGGTATTATGCCCAATAATTCGTTCAACCGCAAATCCATGAACCTGGGTTTCAGTTATAATTTGTCTGAACAATTTGTTTTGGCGGGCAATATCAACTATTCGCGGGAGATCAATAAAAACCCGCCCAATATTGCCAACCAGGACAACTCCATTCCCACCACCCTGATGGCCTTGTCAACCTCCATGCCGTTGAATGTGCTGGATGAGAACAAATACAATGCACAGGGCAATGAGTACAACTGGTCGCGGTTCACCAACCGTACCAATCCTTATTGGGTAATGGCAGAACAATTTCACAATATCAAACGCGACCGCATTTTTGGCAACGTAACCCTGAAATACAATCTCCTTACGTGGTTGAGTGTGCAGGGCCGGTTTGGACAGGATTACTGGTCGCGCGATGAAGACGTAAATAACTTCCCCACCGGTCAGGCTTCCCGCGCAGCGGCGGTGCCCGGTTTTGTAAACGGCGTTTATACGCAGGAATCACGGCGCTTCCGCGAAACCAACCTCGACTTTCTGATAAACGCCAACAAAAATATCGGCGCCGTGGGCGTGAACATAAACGCCGGTGGCAACCGCATGCGCAAACGGAGTGACATCAACAATGTAGTGGTTACCGATTTCATCACCCGTGGTATTTATACCGTGCAGAATGGCCGGGGTAAAGATCCTGTATACACCCGTATAGAACAAGGCGTGAATTCGCTGTACAGTTCTGCAGAATTGAATTTCAAACAAACATTTTATCTTACCGGTACCGTGCGTAACGACTGGTTCAGCACCCTGGCGCCGGAAAACAGAAGTATTTTATACCCATCCGTATCGGGCAGTTATGTTTTTTCTGAGCACCTGCAAAATGCAAACTGGCTGAATTTTGGTAAGCTGCGTTTAGGCTATGCCGAGGTGGGCAGCGATGGCGATGTAGCGCCTTATTCAGACCAATTATTCTATAGCCCCAATGCAAATTTCGTTAGTAACCCCAATGGCCAGCAGGTTCCGGTTGGTACCAGCAATATCAGTAACAATGTAACCGGTACCACCCTGCCCAATCCCAACCTGAAACCCAGCCGGGTAGCCGAAACAGAGATCGGGTTGGAAATGAAAATGTTCAACAACCGCATTAATATCGATCTGGCCGCTTATCGCAAGATCACCAGCCAGCAGATCGTACTGGTACAGATCTCCGATGCATCCGGTTATCTTAACACCCCCATCAACAGTGGTAAAAGCCGTAACTACGGATTTGAGGCTATGTTGAACCTGGTACCGGTAAGAACACTCAATACCACCTGGGAATTTACCGCCAACACCTCCTATAACATCACTAAAGTGCTGAGCATTATCACCGACAAAGCCGGCGAACGCATTACCACCGGTACGCATGTGTTCAATGGAGAAACCAGGCATGTGGTAGGCCAGGAAATGGGCCAGATAGCAGGTTATGGATACGCACGCGACTCAAAAGGTCAACAGATCTTTCAATCGAACGGATTACCCCAGCGCACAGCCGATTTCGTGTACTTCGGCAGCGGTCTGCCTAAATGGTTTGGAGGTTTTCTGAATACAGTGAATTATAAAGGTATCAACTTTACCATCTTTATAGATTACAAACTGGGCAACAAAATGCTGTCGGGCACCAACTTCAATGCCGTACGGCATGGCTTGCATAAAATGACATTACAGGGCCGCGAAGGTGGCGTTGTAGGGGCAGGTGTTGATGCCAATGGCAACCCTAACTCGGCCGTACAACCGGTGCAAACCTATTGGGAGCACCTGCGGTCGCAACAAATTATAGAACCGGTTATTTATAATGGCGGGTACTGGAAAGTGCGCCAGATTTCCCTGGGATATGATTTTACCAAACACGTACCTGCCAAATGGCCGCTTAAAGGCGTGAAGCTGGACCTGGTGGCCAACAATGTGTTGCTAATAAAGAAATGGGTTGACAATATAGATCCCGAAACGTTCGGATTTGGTTCAGACAACCAGGTAGGACTGGAATCACCCGGTTTGCCCACTACCCGCAGCATTGGCTTCAATTTGAACATTAAATTCTAACACCTTCTGTCATGAAAAAAATAGCCTATTATATTATAACGATCACCGTGTTGTATGGCACAGCTTCGTGTGAGAAGAATTTGTCGGAGCTGAATGTAAATGAAACCAACAGCACTACGTTAGATCCTGCGCTGTTGTTGAACCAGGCCATTATCAATACTTCGTTTCCGGTAAAATCACTGGTGTTCGATGTTGGCATTGTACAACAAATGATAACACCGAATGGCGGGGTGCTGGCCGGCGCCAATTTTAACCAGGACAGCCGCGACGTTACTACGGCTCCTTTGTGGACTGCTTATTATCAAAGCGTGATCAAAAATACTTATGACGCCATTACCAAGTCCAAAGACCTTTCCACCAGAACCAACATGTACAACATGGCGCGTATTTATCAGTCGTACATTTTTATGATCCTGACCGATGAGTTTGGCGACATTCCTTATACCCAGGCAGGCGCCGGTTATGCAGAACGCATCATGTTCCCCAAATACGATCGCCAGCAGGATATTTATCCAAAGATCATTCAGGAATTAACAGAAGCGGCCGCCGCTTTAACCACCACCAGTACTATTGAAACCGGTGATATGTTGTATGCAGGTAATGTGGCCCAATGGAAAAAATTTGCCTACTCCCTGTTGCTACGCGCCGGCATGCGGTTAAGCAAGATAGATGCTGCCAAAGCGCAAAGCACCGTGCAGGCTGCCTTTACCGGCGGCGTTATTACCGCCAATACCGACAATGCCTTTATACGCCACGATGCCAACTTCCAACAACCCATTGGCGGTACGCTCAATGGCAGCGAGGCCGCCAACTTTTACCTCACCAAGCCATTTGTTGATCAGTTGAAGAACACCAACGATCCGCGGCTGCAAGCCATCGCCATTCGCTATGTAGGCGCTAAAACCGGCGCGGGACAAACAACGTCAATTGGCAGTACCGCCCCGGCCCAACAAATTGGTATGCCTATGGGAAAAGACAATGGCACTATTGGCGCTGCCGCCACTGCCGACGGGCTCGCCAGCTTTTATGATTACAGCCAGGCCGACCGCCGCCGGATAGTAAAAGTATCGGCGCCTGTTTTCCTGGTCACCGCCGCGCAAACCAACCTGTTGTTAGCAGAAGCCCGCTTTCGCGGCTGGATCACGGCCGGTACCGCTGCCCAGTATTATGCCGACGGCATAAGAGCACATATGGACCAAATGGCGTCATACGACGCCAATTCCGCCATTTCCGCAACGGCCCGCGATGCCTATGTAACTGCCAACCCGTTAACCGCAGGTTCAGAATTGCAACAGATTAATACGCAATATTGGATCGCTTCGTTTTTGAATGGTCCCGAAGCTTTTGCTAACTTTAGACGAAGCGGTTACCCGGCATTGACACCCAACCCGTACGGACAGCCAAACAATCCGGATGTACCCAATGGCACTTTTATCAGGCGCCTCACCTCTCCTACTTCAGAACTGAGTGTGAATACGGATAATGTGAATGAAGCTGTCGGCCGGCAGGGTGAGGATAAGCTGAGTACGAGGGTTTGGTGGGATAAACCGTGAGGGGAATGTTGAATATTGAATTTTGAATGATGAATGTTGAAGTGAATACAAGGAAATGAAGAATGAAAAATTAAAAATGAGGAATTAAAAGTGAATACAGGGAAATGCTGAATATTGAATAACGAATATTGAATGTTGAAGATTGAAGTAAATACAATTCATACTTCGAAACTGTTTGTATTTACTTCAACATTGGATATTGGACATTCAATATTCATCATTTCGATTGACTACTCATTACAATAAATATACATGAGCAACGAAAAGAAACTAAGAAGTTCGGATTGGTTCGGCAGGTCAGATAAAATGGGTTTTGTACACCGCTCGTGGTTTAGGACCCAGGGTTATCCCGACGATTATTTCTACAGACCTGTTATTGGTATTTGTAATACGTGGAGTGAGTTGACGCCCTGTAACAGCCACCTGCGGGACCTGGCGGAGATCGTAAAACGCGGCGTGATAGAAGCGGGCGGTTTTCCACTGGAGTTTCCTGTTACCTCGCTGGGCGAAACCGTGATGCGCCCTACTACCATGTTGTTCCGTAACCTGGCCAGTATGGATGTGGAAGAAAGCATTCGAGCCAACCCCATCGATGGCGTGGTGTTGCTCACCGGTTGCGACAAAACAACCCCTTCTACCATTATGGGCGCTGCAAGTGTTGACCTGCCTACTATTGTTGTACCCGGCGGCCCAATGCTGAATGGCCGCTTTCGCGGTGAATGTATTGGCAGCGGTTCTTTTAACTGGCTCATCAAAGAAAAACAAGGGGTAGAAAATTATACCTCACAGGATATTCATGAAGTGGAAACAGGCGTTGCCCGTAGCCAGGGTCATTGCATGACTATGGGTACCGCCAGTTCCATGGCCTGTATGGCCGAAGCGCTTGGGCTTACCCTGCCCGGGATGGCCGCCATTCCCGCTGTGGATGCGCGCAAAAAACAAATGGCGCAACTCAGTGGCCGCCGCATTGTAGAAATGGTGAAAGAAGACCTGAAACTTTCCCGCATACTTACCCGCGCGGCTTTTGAAAATGCTATTGTTATAAACTCAGCCATCGGCGGGTCGAGCAATTTTATTATTCATATGCTGGCCATTGCCGGCCGAATAGGCGTGCCGTTAACACTGGAAGATTTTGACGCCATCGGCAGCAAAGTTCCCTTACTAGTGAATTTGAAACCATCGGGCAAATACCTGATGGAAGATTTTTATTATGCTGGTGGCTTACCGGTGGTTATCCGCGAAATGCAATCGTATCTGCACAACAATGCGATCACTGTTAACGGCAAAAGCATCAGCGACAATTGCGCTGTTTCGCCCAATTACAATACCGAAGTGATTGCCACTGCGCAACAACCCTTGCAACAAGCCGCCGGTATGGCGGTACTAAAAGGCAACCTGTGCGAGAATGGCGCCATCATAAAACCTTCCGCAGCTTCCCCGCATTTACTGAAACACCGCGGCCGTGCTGTGGTATTTGAGAACATAGAAGATTATCATGCCCGTATTGACGATCCCAACCTGGACATTGATGAACATTGTGTGATCGTGCTAAAAGGTGTTGGTCCGGTTGGTTACCCCGGTATGCCCGAAGTAGGCAATGTTGACCTGCCGATGAAACTGCTGCAAAAAGGCGTCAGGGACATGGTACGTATTTCCGATGGCCGCATGAGCGGCACCGCAGGTGGCACCGTTGTATTACACGTATCACCTGAATCAACGATTGGCGGCGTGCTGGCATTGGTGCAAAACGGCGATCTGATTGAGCTGGACATTACCGCCAGAAAACTACACCTGGATGTAGCTGATGAAGAACTGGCTGCCCGCAAAGCACGCTGGCAACAACCTGCGCCTTTGGCAACACGAGGCTATGTAAAATTTTATATAGACCATGTGCAGCAGGCCCACCTGGGCGCCGACCTGGATGTGTTACGCGGGGGCAGTGGAGATGAAGTGGTTAGGGATCTGCATTAGTACATTTATTAAAACAACTCCCGCAACTCGTCGCGCTTCTGCCGGGATACGGGCACTTCTGTTTTATCATACAGCAGTAAATAGCCACCATTGGTTTTTACCCAGCTTTTGATGAACTTTTTATTTACAATATGACGCTGGTGACAGCGGATAAACTGGTAGTCGGCCAGGAGTTCTTCAAATTCATAAATAGGTTTCGAAACCATTATTTTTTCTCCGGAAATAAGAAAAAAAGTGGTATACGTATTAGAAGATTCGCAACGGATGATCTCTTCCGTTTTGGCAAACCTGGTTTCTTTGGCCGTGGGCAGGGCAATGCGGTGTTCCCCTTTTACCTGTTGTTGTTGCAGGATCTGGATCAAATTTTCTAACTGCAGGTTTTGCTGTTGCGCAATCCTTTTTTTCATGGCTTTGGCAACGGCAGTTTTTAACTCTCCTGGATCTATAGGTTTTATAATATAGTCGATGGCAGCAAATTTTACCGCCTGTATGCCGTATTGATGATGGGCGGTTACAAATATGATCTCGAAATTATGACCCGGTAATGATTTCAATAACTCAAACCCGTTCTTACCTGGCATTTCAATATCCAGGAATACAAGATCGGGTTGTAATTGAGCAATGAGGGCGGCGCCTTCTCCGGCATTGGTAGCAATGCCTGCCATGTTTACTTCAGGACAATATACTTTCAGTAATTCCTGCAGGTTCTCTATATTATTATCCTCGTCATCAATAATGATCACTTTCATATTACAACCAGTTTGTAAAATTTAAGACAACTGCCGTTCCATCGTTTACTCCAGATCGCACTTCCACAACAACCTGTTGGTCCTTTAACAATTTGTTCAAAGCATCTATCCTTTCTGCTACCATGGCATTGCCCCGGCCTGAAGAAGCAAGAGTGGGTTCGTATCCTTTGCCATTATCCTTAACCGCAATAACCAGGTTATTGTTATTTTTTTCCATTAACAGCTCCACCATTCCAGCCTCCTTTTTTTCGATGATCCCATGTTTAATAGCATTCTCCACATAAGGCTGCAACAACATAGTGGGAATATTTATTTCGGAAGTATTGATGCTTTCACCGACCGTTATTTTATATTGAAATTTAAACCGTAATTGTTCCAGCTGCAAATAATATTCGATCTGTTTTATCTCTGTGGCCAGCGGATGCATAGTTTGGTCGCTTTTGCCGATAATTTCATGCAGCAGGGCCCCGAATTTTGAAATGTAGCTATTGGCTTCTTCAATATACCGTTTATTGATCAGGCCCTGAATTGAATTCAATGCATTGAAAATAAAATGCGGTTGTAACCGGGCCTGCAAGGCAGCGATCTGGTTCTGCAGTTGCGTTCTTTTGGCTACTTCTTTTTTCAGTTTTCTTTTTTGCCGGATGCTGTATCCCCAAAAGATCAAACTTAAAAAACAGGCAGTAATTACACTGCCTGTTAAAACTTTAAAAGAGGTGGTTTGCGTAAAAGCCGGGTTTATCTCAAACTCATATATCAGCACATTATTTTTTTCATTCGGATACCTGACCTGCAGTTTGTATTTCCCCGGCTTCAGATCATGGAGTATGATAAAAGGAAACATATTTTGTGAACTGGTTCGCCATCCTTCTTCATTTACCTGGTACTCCAGGCAATAACTCCAATCATGGGTAAGCGATTTGAACCTGAACAACAGGGTATTTTCTTTAGCCCCTAACGACAACGATGGAGGAAAGCGTCCATCTTTGGCGATCCCTTTCATATAACGGATTATATAACCAGTGGGATATACCATCGATTCTCCCGGCCGTGCTTCAAATGCTTTTATCAGCGAATCGTTCAGAGAAATAAAATCCAGCTCCGGTTTTGGAAAAACAAATTTAATGATCATGGAGGCGACGACTTTTGCAGATCTGTTTTTTACGTAAAAAAACATCCGGCTGCCATACAGTTTTAGTTTATTCTGGTTCAACTGTTGTGAATAATCCAGGTAGGCGGTATCATGCTCGGTAAACAACAGTTTTATGGGCGTGATCATGTGTTCATACAAGGAGTCTTTTTCGGCCGGCATTAATGAACAGTACGCCTCGTAGTCCCTCCATTTATCCATGGTAATGCCTTTGCAAATTATGCTTATATAATCCCGGTTAACATAGGCGGTTATAGTAACCCGGCCATTTTTATTTACCTGCCTTGACACGATAGTATTCGGCGTTATGATGCTACTTGATTTATCAGGCGTTTGTTTTTGGTAATCATCGATATCCAGCGCCAACTCCATAGAGCCGGTATAGTTAGTATCCGGCAATTGAAGTAGCCGTTGCTGGCTTTTTGCCATAGAAGCCCAAATGAGCAGCAGGAATAATAAGGAGTGCTTTACTTTCATAATTGTAATAATTTGAAACAAATCTCATATATACGAAGCACTCCATTTTTCTACACTATGAATATGGCGCCTGCAAATTTGAATTTGGTAATCAGTTCAGGAGCTTATACCGCTTAAACGCCCTTCCTTTTCTTCGCAACCACGCATGGTAAGCCGATGGAATATCGCATTCAGGCCTGGGTAACAGGGAAGAGATAATGATCCGGTCAATTTGGGAGATCAATCCGTTTACAAGGCAGATCCGGAATAAGACCACCGGTTCAAACCCGGCTAACAAAATGGTAAAAGTGATCAGCAAATTCAGTCCCCATAACTTCGACAACCAGTTATGCGCACATCCGCTTTTTCTGAACTTAACAAAATTGATGAGGTCGGAAACCGGTTCCAGTATAAATAAAACGATGATAAAGTAAAGATGATCCTGAATTAATTTGCCATTCAGCAACCAGATGCTTACACCGGCCGCCAGCCAGAAAACAATCTCAACATTGGCGTCCCATTTGCGCAGGCTGTTACTGGCTACGCCCAGGTTGCGGGCAATAATACCGTCAAAGATATCACTGATCATACCAACCCATAAACAGGTAACCAAAAACCAGCCGCTTTGATGGGTTTGCAGCGTCCAGATGATCATCACAGGCGCCAGTAACAAACGAAAAACAACCAGCGACCAGGGAATGGCTTTTTTTATTTTTTCCAAGCGTTCGTTTTTATTAATTGTAAAAAGATAAAACCGATAATAAAAAACACACTCAACGTGGCCACACTGGCGCGCATGGAGCCAGTCACATATTCTATCCAACCGAACAGAAAGGTGCCTATCACTACGCCTATTTTATCCAACACATCGTACAGACTAAAGTAAGTAGCATATTCATCTTTTTCACCCCGGATCAATGCGGCAAAGGCTGAGCGCGACAAAGCCTGGGTTCCACCCATCACCAACCCCACCAGCACCGCCATGATATAAAACTGCGTAATGCTTTGTATGGAATAAGCAATAAAACAAACCAACACCCACAACAACACGGCTGTTTTTACCGAGAAGATGTTATTGACCTTTTTAGCAATGTACAGGAAAACGTACGAGCCAATGATGGCTACCAGTTGCAGGATCAGGATAACCCCAATGAGGTGAACTGTTTTTAAATGGAGTGTTTTGGTGGCAAACACGCTCGACATACCCATGATGGTAGTAAGCCCCATATCGTAAAAGAAAAAGGCCAGCAAAAAGACAGCAATTGCTTTGTGACCACGTGCGCGTAAAAAGGCTTTATAAATGCGGTTATAGGATTGCAAGATTGTTCTCGTCGTTATTCTTATCCCGCTCCTGTCTGCCGGCAACCCTTTGATGGAATACCAGGCAAAGCCCAACCACCAAATGCCAATAAACACAAATGACACCCGCACCGGAATATTCTGTTCTATCTGCGCTGGCGTAAAACCCAAATGCGCGGCGAACTGGATCACCAGTAAACTTATCACCAAAGCAATCATACCACCCAAATAACCCCAGGCAAATCCCTTTGCACTAACCGCATCAAATTGATCGGGCGTGGCTATCTCAGGAATGTACGCATTGTAGAATACAACACCAAGGCTGTAACAAACACTGGAAATTATAAACAGGCTTGCGATCAACCATATTTGACCAGCCGTTGAAAAGAAAAGAAAGAGGCAACTCACCGACCCGATATAGGAGAAAAAACTCATGAATCGTTTCTTCTTACCGGAATAATCAGCAATTGATCCAAACAAAGGACTCAGGAACAACAGCAGCAAGCTGGCGAATGAATACATATACGCATACAACACCGAGTTACTGATCGAATGCCTGCCGCCAGAGGGGGCCAGACTTAAAAAATAACTGGGAAAAATGGCCGAGGTGATCACCAGTGAATAACTCGAATTAGCCCAATCGTACCAACACCAGGCATTGACTGTTTTGTTATTCGGGTTTAAGGGCATGCGACAAACATACTCAATAGAAAGGGCTATCCATAATTTGCGTGGAGAGCCCTTTTTCATTTTAACATATCTTTACGCTATTCAATCAGCTAACTGCGCCCCTATTTGAACATTTGATACAGTAAATTGACGAATTGTGCTATTAAAACAGCTCATTTTCGTCGAGTTTTACCAAATAATCAACGATCAATGCCGAGGTCAATTCATATTTCAATAATTACCTGTACCCTATTGTTGTTTTGTTACAGCGTTTTTTGTCAGCCCAGGCTTTACCCCAATGCTTTTCCGCTGGGTGATGTTACCTTATTGAACGGCCCGTTTAAACAGGCGCGTGACCTCAACATTAAAACACTTTTACAATACAATACCGACCGTTTATTGCAACCATTTTTAAAGGAAGCCGGTTTGCCGGCCAAAGCGCCCGGTTATTCAAACTGGGCCGGGCTCGATGGTCATGTGGGCGGCCATTATTTATCGGCGCTGGCCATGAACTATGCAGCTACCGGCAATGCGGAATGCAAAAAGCGGATGGAGTATATGATCGCTGAGCTCAAAAAATGCCAGGATGCCAATACCAGCAATAATCCTGACTGGGCTAGTGGTTATGCGGGCGGCGTGCCAGACAGTAAAAAGATCTGGACAGCCCTGAAAACCGGCAACCTGGGCCCTTACAGAGCCGCCTGGGTTCCCTGGTATAATATTCATAAACTGTATGCGGGGTTACGCGACGCCTGGTTGTATACAGGTAATGAAGCTGCCAAAAACATCTTTCTGAAATTTTGCGACTGGGGCATTCAGATCACTGCAGCTTTAACGGATGAACAAATGCAATCCATGCTGGATGTAGAACATGGTGGAATGCCGGAGATCTTTGCAGATGCCTGGCAAATGACAGGCGACAAAAAATACCTTGCCGCGGCCAAACGGTTCTCCCAGCATATGCTGCTCAACGCCATGGCCGCCAAAAACGACAACCTTGATAATA
>CBIMFG010000013.1:0-13517 GCA_966243125.1 uncultured Niastella sp. | reverse complement strand
GAAGCATCGGCCGATTTGCGCAAAACCGCCCACAACCTGATGCCGGAGATCCTGCTGCAGGAAGGGCTGGCCAAAGCATCGTTGTTGTTTTGCGAACGCCTGCGTAAAGGACACAGCCTGCAGATCAATACAGAGATCTGGGGAAAAGTAAGGCGGTTGCCCGGCGATGTGGAATTGACCGCTTACCGCATTATTCAGGAATTGATGCACAATATTCTGAAACATGCGGGTGCAACGCAAGCCCTGGTTCAGATCGTCTTTCATGAATCGCAGCTATGCATTACGGTGGAAGACAATGGCCGCGGAATGCCGGTAAATGACGATCAAAGAGAAGGCATCGGCCTGCGGACAATACGCGAACGGGTAAAATTGTTTAACGGACAAATAGATACGGTTAGCACACCAGGTGAAGGAACAAGTGTGTATATTGAATTGAACCTGGCAGCAACCAAACAAAACAGCTTTGAGCAATGACAATTAAAGTAGCTATTACTGATGATCATCCAATTGTAGCCAATGGCCTGAAAAAGATCCTGGACGACTTTCCCAACATCAACGTGGTAGCGGTATATGCAACCGGTAATGCCATGCTGAAAGAAGTAGCTGCCAGCATGCCCGACGTAATGCTGCTGGATATGAACCTCCCCGACCTGGAAGGCCCCGACCTGGCCCGCCAGCTCATCAAAAAACACCCTTCCATCAAAATAATTGTATTGACAAGCAGCGATGTAACCGTACAGGTGAAAAAAATGCTGCAGTTGGGTTGCCAGGGTTACCTGTTGAAAGATTCAGACGACAACACCATTGTACAGGCTATTGAAACCGTATACAACGGCGGACAATTTCTTTCCCCCGCCATACAGCAGCAGTTGGTGAACGATATGTTCAGGAACAAAAACCAAAAACAAAACACCCTGCTCACCCGCCGCGAAAAAGAAGTACTGCAATTAATTACCCAGGAATTTACCAATCAGGAAATAGCAGATAAACTATTTATCAGTCTGCACACGGTAGACAACCACCGCAGCAGCCTGCTGCAAAAGCTGGATGCCAAAAACACGGCCGGCCTGGTAAAAAAGGCTATTGAAAATGGATTGGTAGATTAAGCTGTCGAAAATACGATCCTGCATAAATAACTTCCCCCGGTATACAGAACCAGGCACATTCTGCCAATTCTTTGATAAATGACCTAATTATTTTCCAAATACCGTTTACCCATAAGTGTGCAGTTTTGGGTAATAAGTGTGCAGATTTGCCAATAGGCGTGTAACCGAAGAAAAAGGAACAATGGATGTGAGAAAATAAGGAACTGTATGTACTGCAGAAACGAAGATAAATCCATCAAATGTATTAATTTGTTGCGATTTTAATTTTCATTTCAGTATGACCTACCTCAAAACCCAACCGGCCCCCAAAGGGAAAGTTTCGGCTTTTACCTTAACCGAAGTATTAGTTGTATTAATAATCATAGGTATTCTCATCTTGCTTGCCCTGCCTAATTTAATGCCTTTGATCACCAAGGCCAAGACCACAGAAGCCAAAATTCAGCTACAACACGTATACACCCTCGAAAAAAACTTCTTTTTTGAAAAGTCAAATTATTCACGTGACTTCAATGAGATCTCATTTGAACAACAAAAATTAAGCAGTCAGGGCGGCCAGGCAAATTATAAGATCGAGATCACCGAGGCTACCAATAATACCTTTAAAGCAAGGGCTATAGCGGCGGTTGATTTTGACGGGGATGGCATCTTCAATGTCTGGGAAATCGACAACAATAGAAATTTAACTGAAGTAACGCCTGATTAAGCTTATGCACTTGTTCCTGTTTTTATTTCTGCTGGTAACTGCCGTGCTTATTTTTTACCAGGATTTTTCATCCCGGTCGGTGGTATGGTATTTATTTCCCCTGATGGGAATAGTGGGAGTTATAAATACCTATATGTATACCTGCTCCTGGCAACAAACATTTATTTACGGCAGTATAAACGCCGGATTTGCATTTTTACAATTTGTGATCCTTAAGTTGTATTATAGTTTAAAAAGAAAGGGTAATTCGAGGCTGATCGATGAGAAAATAGGTTTGGGCGATATATTGTTTGTATTTGCTGCCTGTTTTTTCTTCTCACCAGTAAACTTCATATTGTTTTATTGCTGCAGTTTGCTGTTTGCAATTACTTTTCATTTGTTATCAATTAAAATACGCAGTTCAAAAGAATACGCCTTAACCGTACCGCTCGCCGGTTGGATGGCCATTTTTTTAATAGTATATATTACTACTTTGATGGTTTCAAAAAACGGTTTAACCAAAGATGATTGGATATTGAACTATTTATTGTGAGCATGAACAAGCATATAACCATAAACCAGCAAACCGCTGCCCTCATCACCAGCAAACAGGCATGGCATTACCGCGTTGTTCCCTGGGGCAGCACAAATGGTGGCATTCAGTTGTATGCCGATGAAAACGCCCCTTACCAGGGCATTGAAGATGAATTGGAATTGATAACAGGCAAAAAGGTTTCCCTGCAACCAATTGCCAGCGAAACCATACAACATTTACTCGAGTTACATTATCAAAAAGATCAAAAGGATGCACGCCAGCAAAATGCATATTATCATGGCGATGCCGATTCATTTTTAACGCAATTGATCACCGAAGCAAAGAATTTACACAGCAGCGATATACATATCGAGATTTTTGAAGAAAAATGCCGTGTTAGAATAAGGATAGATGGAAAGCTGGTACAACGCTATTTGTTGGATAAAAAACAGTATCCTTCGCTGATCAATAAAATAAAGATCACCGCCAATTTGGATATTGCAGAAAAAAGGCTGCCGCAGGACGGCCGCATATTCTATGCGCATCAAAATCACAAATTCGATATCCGGGTTTCCATTCTGCCAACCCTGCACGGTGAAAAAGTTGTATTGCGGTTACTGAATAATGATGCCACTAATATCGACATCAAATTATTGGGTTTCTCTCCTTTTGACCTGGCCAATTATATGGATGGCGTAAAAAAGCCGGCTGGCATTCTGCTGATCAGTGGCCCAACCGGATCTGGCAAAACGACCACTTTGTATGCCACCCTCAAAATGCTTAATGAAGACACCCGTAATATACTCACCATTGAAGACCCGATTGAATATACGCTGGAAGGAATAAACCAGGTGCAGCTAAAAGAGAATATAGGGCTTACCTTTTCAACGGCCCTGCGCACATTTTTACGTCAGGATCCCAACGTGATCATGCTTGGAGAGATCAGAGATACGGAAACTGCGAATATGGCCATCCGTTTTGCCCTTACCGGCCACCTGGTGTTATCAACCATTCACACCAACTCTGCCTGGGGTATTGTTTCGCGCCTGGTTGATATGGGCATAGCGCCCTATTTGCTGGCCACCACTTTAAATTCGGCTATAGCCCAACGACTAGTTCGCCTATTATGCCCTGTATGTAAGGAAAAAGCGCCATTCAGCGAATCGCTGTACCCCCGGAAATTTTCACCTTTCAGAAAAATACAGGAGCATTATGTGCCTAAAGGATGCGATACATGTTACAATACAGGTTATAAAGGCCGTAAGGCGGTGTATGAAGTGATACCGGTTGATGATGAGCTGGCCGACCTTATAAAAGCTACTGAATATAATATAGGCGCCCTTTTACAAGCGAAGGGAGTTAAAACCCTTGCCGAAAATGCATTTGAGTTACTGGAAGCCGGTGAAACCAGCATAGATGAAATATATTCCTTACTTATAAACTAACCTTACTTGTGTTAAAAAGATTTGTAGCAGTATTGACCATTGTAACCATTTCCTTTATTTATAACGCTGATTTATTTGCTCAGTCGAACCGTTTGCAAACTATACAACAACGGCTTACCGATCTTTCGCAAAATGTGCCGGGCCTTAATCAAACCGTGGAAACCTCTATGTCCAATGGAACATTAAAAGAATTTTTAAGGGGCCTGGCCAGCACCCACAGCTTAAACCTGAATATTGACCCTAATCTTAACCAACGCATCACCAGTTATTTTTCCGATGAAAAAGTACTGACGGTTTTACTATACCTGGCCAAAGAGTATAATCTTGATTTCACTTTTACCGGAAGCATTATATCCATTACACCCTATAAAGACCCGCTGGCCAATCAACCGCCTCCGCCCAAAGAACTGCCCATCAGCTTTAATACGCTTACCCAGTCGGTAACTATGGACCTGCGTGAAGATACTTTACTGAGCGTTGCCAAAAAGATCACGCAGATCTCAGGCAAAAACGTGATGGTACAACCGGAGATCTATAGCAAAAAAGTAACTGGGTATATTCAGGGATTACCAGTTGAAAACGCCCTTGAAAAACTGGCCATCACTAACGGATTCAAACTGAATAAAACCAATGACGATGTATACATTCTGGAACCATTAAAACAGAATGAAGAAATTGTAGCCAAAACAAATTCTATTGGCAATCCTAATTTCTCTATACGTACCGTTAACAACGCCAATGGCGGTTCCAGTAGTTCTATAAACATTTTACAAAACAATGCCGGCAAACAACTCATTTCTCTCAACGTAGTTAACTCACCTATAAAAGACATCATTAAGCAAATTGCCGAACAGGCAGGCATCAACTATTTTGTTTACTCCGAATTGCAGGGCAATACCACGGCGCATGTACAGAACATGGAGTTTGATAAATTGCTGAGCTTTGTTTTGCAGGGCACAAAATATACTTACAACGTATCGAATGGCATTTATATGATAGGCGACCGGCAGAACGAAGGGCTGCGGGCGCATCAGTTGATACAGCTTAAATACCGTTCTGTAGATTCCCTGCTCGTAAACATTCCACAGGAATTAAAACAGGGAGTAGATATAAAAGAATTTAAAGAGTTGAACAGTTTTTTACTCAGCGGTTCGCAACCCCAGATAAAAGAAATAGAGGCATTTGTAAAAGCGCTCGACAGAACCGTTCCCATGGTATTGATTGAGGTGATACTGATGGATATTAAGAAGAGCAAAACCATTGAAACTGGGATAAAAATGGGCGTGGCTGATTCAATAAAAACAGGCGGCACCTTGTTGGGTGGGCTCGATTTCACCATCGGTTCGGGCAGTGTAAACCGGTTCATTCAACAGATCGGACTGAACAATGTATTCAATATTGGCCGGGTAACACCCAATTTTTATGTTTCCCTGAAAGCTTTGGAAGGCAACAGTAATGTGAATCTGCGGCAAACGCCAAAACTGTCAACCCTGAATGGACATCATGCGCAGCTTAGCATCGGCAGCACCCGGTATTACGTGCAGAAAACGCAAAACACCCTTGGTTCATTAAACCCCGCTACCATTGTAACCGAACAATACATACCTATAGAAGCCAATATGCTTATTGGCATAAAGCCCTTTATTTCGGGCGATGAACAGGTGACCATGAATATCAATATAGATATTTCAGATTTTTTGACCAGCGATATTCCGAATGCCCCGCCGCCTTCCGCCAGCAGCAAGTTTGAATCTATTATCAGGGTAAAGAATGAGGAAATGATCGTTTTGGGCGGCATAGAAAGAACAGAGAAAAGCGATGAAGGATCGGGCGTTCCATTTTTATCGAGAATACCGGTATTGAAATGGCTTTTCAGCAGCCGTACCAAAGTGAACAGTAAAACAGTGAGCGTTGTATTTATAAAACCAACTATTATTTACTAATATGTGGCAGACCCTTGAACAGAAAATTGTGCAGGTAAATAAGGTAACTGGTATCGAGGTGATCTTTCTTCCCGATAACAAGTACACGATCAACTGTATTACTATCAGCAGTAAAAATAACAAGATCACCCGTGAAAATGAAGCAACCGGCATTACGCAGGTAGGCGAGCTTATTAAGAAAGCAGATGCCAAAACACCAGTAAGCATTGTATTTAACGGTAAAGGTATATTGGTAAAAAGAATAGTTGGCAACCAACCACCCGATAACGCAGTTGTAGCCGTTTTACCGAACGCCAACCCGGCTGATTTTTATTTTGAAACACATCCACACAACGATTTTTCCGTTGCGGCCATTGCCAGAAGAGAGCTTATAGATGCATTTATACAATCACTAAAGAAAGAAGGTTTTACCATTCTGCAGGCAACACTGGGTTTTAGTACCATAACCAATATATTGCCCTTTATTTACCTGGATGGCCAGGCGCCCATTCTTACCAATCTTTTTTCCCTGCAGGCCGATGCGCAAAAAAGGATCACTGGTTATGAAACTTTTGAAGACAATGATCTACTGAGAACAACAGAGTATTCCATTGGCAATTTATACATAAAGCCTTCCCATATGCTGGCTTTTGCTGCAGCAGTAAACGTATTAACTGACTCGCTGAAAAATGCACCGCTGCTTTCATCGGCAACGCTCAGCAACGAACGAACCGAGTTCAGGTATCAAAAATTGTTCAAAGCTGCCGGCATGGCGTTATTGGCAGTCATCTTTTTTATATTGCTGGTGAATTTCCTTATTTACAATCACTACTTCAATAAGAATAAGGAATTGCAGGTTACGCAAACATTTTCAAAAGAAAAAGAAGAACAAACCGCCATTATACAGGAACGGATAAAAAAGAAAGAAGGATTTTTGCACCAGAGTGGCTGGCACAAACCCTGCCGGGCCAGTTTGTATGCCGACCGGATAGCCAGTTTAACCCCCTATAATACCATACTACCGTCAATGGCCATTTATCCATTGAAGGGAAATGCATCCGGCGAGTTCCCGGTCATGAATTTTAAAACAGACACCATACAGGTGACCGGCACCTGTGAGAACCCGGTTGACATCAACCAGTTTATGAACAACCTGAAGATAATTACCGAGTTTAAAACAGTGGCGCTGAAAAACTATTTGTACAAAAAGGAAAAAGAAACGGCTATCTTTTCATTAGAAATTATTACCAGGTAACATGTGGGAAAAGCTATCATATCAGAAAAAAATAAAAATACTTGGGGCTGTGGCCGTACTGGCCCTCATCATTTGCTATAAGTTATCTATAGCGAAAACAATCGACGAATACCGTACTTACCAGCAAAATAAACAGGCGACCGTACAACTAGGTGCAGAATGGCCATCAGGCGTATTGCTGGAACAAAAAGAGAGACAACTGAACGGGCAACTGGAACAATTTGTTTTAGACACGCTCGATAATTCAAAAAACCTGTTGAGCATTGTTGGTAATTACTGCAATAGCCACAACCTGACACTGAAAGACTATACGCCCTACCCTGTTTCACAAACCGACACCATGCCCGTATTAACCCGCTATGTAAATGTGGAGGGACCGTATGTTGATTGTTTAAAACTGATATATGAGCTGGAAACACGCTGGAAGGCAGGCCGGGTAAGCGCGGTACAATTCAAGAGTTATACAGATGCAAACAAAGGGGAGATCCATTTAAACTGCATGATCTATATTCAAAACCTTGTAACCAAATTATATGAAAAAAAGTAAATGGCTCGTTTTACTGGTAGTTGCATTAACCAGTTTGAACAGCTGTGAAGAAGTGCTGGAAAGGTCACTGGTTGATAAAAAGGCAACTTTGCAGGCGCCGGTCAATAATTTAACCACTACAGATACTGCTCATAATTTTTATTGGGACGAAATGGAAGGCGCTACCGGCTATCAGTTACAGATAGCTTCACCCCGGTTCGATTCCATTGTAAAAATGGTGGCCGATACCCCGGTAATCGGAAATACGCTCCACCTTGGACTAAACAAAGGCGCTTACCAGTGGCGGGTACGCGCCACCAACAACAGCACCACTTCCAGTTACAGCGATGCCTGGACCTTAACCATTCAATAATGCAAGCATGAACCAGAAACCTGTAAAATATTTGTTGATTGGCGGTGTAGTGCTGGTATGGGGCCTCATCATCTACAGAGTTGTAGACGGATTGAGTCCGGATGATGTACCGGCCATAAAAGCCGCTAATCCACTGGCAGTTACTTACGTTCCCCCTGCCGACAGCTTTACGCTGATCGCAGATTATAGCGATCCCTTTATTCCCGGTTCAGATACCGTTGATGCGGAAGTTGAGATGACAGCCAAACCAGTTGTTGCACCTGCGCCGCCCCCACCGGTGATAAACAAACCGCCTGCAGATGCGTACAAGGAAGGCACCATTCAATATGAAGGTATGATCTCGAACCCGGCAAAGAAATTAAAGCTTGGAACTATTACGCTAAATGGTAAGGAAATGCTGGTAAAGGAGAAGGATAAAGTAGAGGAGTATTTGATACAGAAGATTTCGCTGGAGACGATTGTGGTGCGGTATAAGAATAAAAATATAATTATTCAGAAAGGAAACTAAAAAGAGTTAAGCGGCCACCTCCAACAAGGAGGCAGCCGCTTAAGGCTCTTAGCCAGATTATCGGTTGCGTTGGCAACCACCATTATATAATACATCAAGCCCTTCTTTTTTCTTTACTTCAATCGCATCCTTTGGCAAAGTATTAGACCACTCTTTTTCTTTATTGTATTCACCAGGCAAATAAAAGAGGCTGCCATTTTGTACAAACCTGCCAAGCATTGCCCCTTTAAAAACAGACAGATTTCCTATACTTTTATAAGCCAGATATAAATCAGTTAAATAAATCACACCTGTAAATTTTGCAGAATCATTATTATCCAATTCAATTATCTTTCTTGCTACATTATTAATAAAGCCAAGCACTGGTTTTACTAATGAATAATGATACTTTCTCTTTGCCACATCAAAATATACCAACCTGCCAAAATTTATATCGGCTCCCAGATCAGCGTCCTTAAAAATTACTTTTTTTTCAGAGGAAATGTTTTTGACAGTTATACTAAAGGAAATACAGGTAGGCGCCATTCCATCCGATTCGACTGCCAGGCGATCGATACATATCTTATTTATTTCAAAATTAAGATTTTGCGCTTCTGATTGATTTAGCAATAAAAAAGTTAGAACGAAAAAAGTGAGCCCTTTAATTTTTTCAGATCTGTTCATCCGCTAAGTTTTATAATTACTATGGCGTTTTACCATTAAATATTGGTCCAAATCCAGCTTCCTGACTTTCGATAAGTGTTTTATAATCAGATGTTATTTTATTGAAGCCGGGAAACTGCCTTCCTATTAAATAGGCGCCATAATGCAAATTGCGACTATGACGATATTCCATCAAACCGTGACCAGCATATTCATGCCAAAATGTTTCCTGAACATTTTCTACAGTTCTGTGAATTTTAATCTTATTAAGATTATAAACAACAATTATTTTTTCTCCATCAGCATACTCATTCTCATAAAACGTCTGTGCATTATCTGTTACAACATCGTCAACCCCATTTCTTTGATTATAAATAATGCTTCCTGTGACATTCGAATATACTGCATCTCCCTTGGCCGTTACATAATTGGCAGAAATTTTCCCATTATATAATTTATCTAGCTTGTACATCTTGTTATTTTCAAGGCTTTTTTGTGCAATATAATTTATTGCATTTGTCAAAACACCAAATTTATTGGCGATGTCCATATCTACCATTTTTGTGGAATTTTCAACAGCTGTCGAGTGTTCGATGGTGTTTGCTCCGTTTTTTGACAATTCATTGAACTTATCTTTCGACATAAACAAAATATCACCTGTGAAACCTTCTGAATCATTCCCTAAAAAATCTCCGCTTTCCGAGTCAAAGATTGGACTTGTAAATCCGCCACTTGGATCAGTTTTGGAAACAGGGTCATTTCCCATAGCTACATATGGGCTCCAGAACTCTCCCGCCGGATCATACTGCAACCACCGGGCAATTCTGCTATCATACATCCTCAACTCAAATGCATTCCAGTCCGTTTCACCGTCCTTCTCAGCATTTTGGCCCTGGTAACCACGTCTGTAGTCTTGAGGATTTCCCCTAATGGCCAACCCAAAAGGATAATAATCCGTATACATCCGCACATCAACAGCATTGGTACTTTTTGCTATTACAGCCCGAACATTGCCCATGTGATCTCTTAATTCATAAGCATACACAGGTATTTGCCGGTAAAAAGTGCCCAACCGGCCATTAGCGCCTTCTATTTCATATTCCTGTGCTGTTATAGCACCCAATGCTCCATTGGTTACCACCTGTGTATAGATTACTGACCCTGCATAATAGGTAACTTGCGATAACTGGCCGGCATCATACGATTTTTTAATGATCCTGTCCCCCATCTCATCATACTTGTATTCAACCACCAGTTGGGTTTTTGTAACATCCCGGTATACCGCAGCTACTTTCCCATATGCATCATACTCGATGTATTTAGAGCTGTTAATTCCCTTAAATGTATTGGTTTCACCTGTTACCTGGCCCAATTGATCGTAGGTATATTGAGCGTAAGTTTCCGGCGCACTGGAAGCATTATGTACCACACTCGATAATTTATCGGTGTTGGTTAGATAGTTATAGGTGAAATTATCTGTCACCGCACCTGTTCCATCAGTACGCTGTAAATACCGGATATTGCCATTGGCATCGTAAGCTGGAAGACCACTGACGGGATCTTTGATTATTTCCTTATTAAAATTGCTTGCTTCATATGAACCGGGAGCTCTAACACCTATATCTGTTCCCCAGGTACTTTCTGTGAACTGGTATTTATCATCATACTGATATATATAAGTGGTAGGGTCTTCGATATTAGGTATAGCGCTAAAAGCTGCCGGCTTCTTACTAAACCAGGTCATGGACTTTATACTACCATTATAGCTTTCGGACCCTACGCCGGTTGTATTTACTCCGGTAATCGGTTGTATTGCACCATTACGGCTATTTTGATAATCACCAGTGAAATAATCCAGCACCATACCAAAAGCATCTGCCATAATTGTATTGCTACTACCATCATTCTCGGGATCTTTAGCTTTGTTGCTGTTATTAATCGATTTCAACTTGCCTTGTAAAGTATAAGTATAATCTATACCCTGAAGGTCGCCAGCCAGTTCAACCCTTTTTAACGGACCATGCAGGTAGTAATAATAAGTTGCCTGCAATTGCCTGGTAGCAATTACATCTTCCTTGTTGGTATATACTTTCCAGATCTGTTGGGTAATGGGATCAAATTCGTAGTAATGAACAAAGGTCTCCGACTGAACATCTTTCTGGAAGATCTTTTTAGTCAACCTTCCCATATTGTCATAATAAAAATCAGTCGTTTTATACCCCAACCCCTGAATGAACTGTATGCTCCACTCCAAATTTCCATCACCTGTATAACTATACCAGTTAGCACTTACCAGGTCGACTGCCGAAGGGGCGTTATTAATGATCTTGCTGTACTTCCTGGACATACTTACATTCCCACCCAAAAAAGCAGCAGTCTGAACATAAGAGGAGGTTAAACCATGGCTAATCTCAGGAACATCATATAAACTTTGTGTAACATCTGTTTTGGTGCCATTTATCAGATCACCACTGGCGTCATTTTTGTCCACGATGTCGCGCATGGGGTTTACAGCCGCCAACATATCCGGGTTAAAGGCGATTCCATTTTGGCCTGGCAGGTATTCGCCCGTTTCAAGCAGCCTGCCATTACCATCATACAAAGAATAGCTGTACCGCCCATCCTTTGCCTGCTCGGCATTTTGTGAGAATCGCAATTTACCGTCGGTTGCGTACACCATTTGGGTAACACCGGAATTCGGTGAGCTTTTTTTGATCACCCTTCCGGCCTGATCGTAATTATAAAGCGTTACAAATGGTATGGACTCTTTTGTATTATAATTACTAATTCCACTTCCTTCCAGCTTTTTAACCCCTTCAGGTGCAATGGATGCTACTACCTGGCCCAGTTGGTTATAAAATTGATACCCTATATCGCTAAGGCCACCCTGGTATTTCAACAAAAGGTCTGAGTTACCAGCTGAAAGTTTGTAATAGCCTGCAGGCAAGGTATTACCGCTCGAAAACGAAATAGGAGCTTCATCACCACCCATGTTATACAATAGCCAGCTTGCGCCCTGAATGTTTACAGCAGTGGGGTTTGATAAATAAAAATACCTGAAGCCAACTGGCGGTACTGTAATGGAATTGTTATACATCAATTCGGTACCGGGCCTGGCTGTCATTAAAGATTTTCCACCTTTGTCCTGTAAACTAACTATGTACTTACCATTAATGTCCCGGCCTACTACCTGAACGGCCCGCTCAATCAAATCATCGGGTTTATTGCCTATTTCATTATTGGCAAAAAACTTATTCCTTACCTGTACATAGTGATCCAGCTCATTAGCTGCCGGCATTTTGTATTGAACGGTTTCGTGGCCCAGGCCCATGTGTAATACATCGCCTGCATTTGCCTGTAACTTGGGAGCAAATGTTCCATCATGAAAGGTGGTTGACCGCAAATAAGGATATCCGGTAGTTGGCGTATAGGGCTCCCAGGTATTATTGGCGCTGTAGTACCATCCAAGCGTACCAGGCTGGCTGCCTACAGGATCGGGATTATTGGTTTTATCAGAAACAACAGTTTCTGAATTGAATTTGTCGAAATTTTTATTGCTGTATGGTGTATTACCGGCATCCTGAATAAAATCTGCTTTATAAGCAAAATCGCCTCTGTCAATGGGCGCCGGCATACTGTTCAAAGCGACATTTCCATAGGCGTCCAGCACAGGCTGGGTAGCAAATACATGGGTAAGCACAGTATTTTCATCTTTTCTGAACCGAACTCTGTTTTGCTCCTGCACCATCCGTCCGCTAAGATCATAAAAACTTTTATGCTCATCAATTACATTCCCCTGATCGTCGAAGCGTTTGGCTAACACCCAATTTAAACCTGCATCAAAAACGCCGGTGGGTTCTGAAGGCGGGGCTACCGATGAAATAACTGAAGCCGCCGAAATGGATATGGTGTTGCTTGTAAGGGTTTTACCAAAACTGGTAACATCCAGCTTAAAATACTTTTTACTGGTAATTGTTCCGGTAACATACGTTGCTGCATTGCTTATAGCATTCCAGATACTGCCATCAACAGAAGTGTACCATTGATAATTATACATTCCATTGCCCCCGGTAGCACCAGACAATTGTAATACCGGCCCCGCAGTTCCATAATGAACAACCTGTGAGTTACCAATATTCCCAATGGCAAGCGGTGGATACACCGTTATGGTTACTACGTTGGAATACTTGGAAGTAAGTTCGTCAGTGATTTTCCTTCTATAGTAGATGGTGTTAATTAATTTTTCAGGTGTATAGTCACGGCCAACAGCTCCACTAATGGCAGTCCAGGTAGTACCATCGTACGAGCTTTCCCACTGGTAAGAAAAAGCACCCTGAGCACCGGTAGCATCTGTACCGGTTATAACCCCTGGCTGCTCATTATAATTTATGGCGCTAACAGGAGCCACAATGCTTCCTGACGTTAGCCAGGAAATAGTAACTGTACACCAGCCACTTTTTAAGCTGGTTGTTGAATTAAACTTTGTAACAGTATAATAATAATAAGTAGTAACCGATAACGGC
>CBIMFG010000012.1:0-13890 GCA_966243125.1 uncultured Niastella sp. | reverse complement strand
CATAACTAACCCCATGTATGGCGCAGAGAATTTCCATGATATGCTGTATACTGCTTTGTGGCTGAAACAGCGTGGAAAAATGGGCGTTGGCCAGTTTGTGTTCGGGGTCCTGCAACGTTATGCCATACCGGTTATGCAGCATTGTTTGCAATTCGGCAAAGTTTTGATTGTTCAATATCAGCCAGCCTTCATGAAATTGTTCCGCTATCTGATCTTCCTGCTGTTTTACATTGAACTGGCCGGTAGCGGTATTATATGCCAGGCGGTTACCGGCTGTTAGTACTGCCAGCACTTTTGCCTTATCCGACACCTGCACCCGGCCTTCTTTTACCACCACTTCCTGCTCACGTACACCTTTAATGGCCCGTACTACAAAGGAGGTGCCCAGTACTTTTATGTGGAGTATGCCTGTATGAATAATGAAAGGGCGGCTGTTGTCTTTAGCTACTTCGAAATACACTTCACCGTTATGCATAACTATTTCGCGGGAAGCGCCATCAAATGCCTTTTTATAAGCAATGGAAGAACCGGGCCGTACCGTAACCATGCTGCCATCGGGCATATTCAATTTTTGATCAATGCCAGCGGCCGTAGTAACGTTGGCAGTAATATCGGCAATTACCTTTTTTTCAGGGGCAACCCGGTTATTGGTCTTCCACAAAACAACCGAGGCTGTGATGATGAGCGCCGCTGCCGCAGCAGCTGCAGAACGCCAGCCGATACGCCGGCGTGGCGCTGTTGCAGTAATAGTAATGGGTACGGCAGGGGAGAGCAGGATCTTTTCCCGGATAGACTTTTTAATGTCAGCCGCCTCCTCAGGCGTTAGCTGAATGTCTTGTTCCTGATCATAGTGATCGTACCAGCCGTTTACCAGCTGTTGTTCTTCATGGCTTGCGTCATCATTGCTGTAACGCCGGAAAATATGTTGAATTAAGCTCATACGTGCAGCGCTTGTTCATTATACTTATCTGTAAAATGGGTGTTTGGTACTTCTGAAATTTGTTAAAGAATTGTGAACAAGCTAAAAAAAGGGAAGAAAGACGGTTACCGGAATTTATCCAGCACTATCAGGGCAATAATAAGCAGGGTAGGAGGCGTTTTACCCGTATAATACTCTTCTACTATTTTACGCAGCCTTTTGCCCGATGAAGTAGCCAGGTTTTTTACCGTTTGTTCTGAAAGTCCCAGCAGGGCAGCAGCTTCGCGCACCGAATAATCATCAACCCGCAGTAACCGGTAAGCCCGTTGCATGTTTTCAGGCATACTGTTTATTTCCTGCTGCAACAGGTTGTTGAGCTCAGCGGTTATTAACTGACTGTATTGATCATCCGACTGCATGATCAAGAGCCGCTCCAGCACTTCACCCTGAAACCGTTCTGGTTTTACAGCTGCATAAAAGCTAATGATGCGGTATTTTAAGGCTGTAAAAAGATATCCGCCCAGGGAATTGTTGCCCTGTGTTTTTAAGGTTGCCCGGCGTTGCCATACAGAACTCAGTACTTCCTGCACCATATCTTCTGCCTCAGGCCGGTTGTGCAACCGTTTGAAAGCTGCCTTATAAAGCGGTTCCCAATATTGATTAAATAATTCATCGAAAGCAGTGATGTCGTTGGCCTGCAGTCGTTCTATAAGAATCGTATCGGGAGTTGGAGTGGATTGCATATTGCAATCGCAAAGAAAAGAAATATCGCTGATATATGATAGTCATTCGGTACGCAATGTTTTCACGGGATTGGCCGTGGCAGCCTTCATGGCCTGCAAACCCACCGTTAGCAGCGCTATGGCAATGGCCGCCGCTCCTGCTGCAAAAAACAACAGGCCGCTCAGTGG
Source organism: uncultured Niastella sp. (assembly GCA_966243125.1). Classification (GTDB taxonomy): domain Bacteria; phylum Bacteroidota; class Bacteroidia; order Chitinophagales; family Chitinophagaceae; genus Niastella. The sequence goes on along the minus strand of CBIMFG010000012.1, from coordinate 12,060 downwards.
CAGTCGGTAAGTAAAGCGTTCCAGCCAGTTATGCATAAGGTACCAGGCCAACGGGGTAACAATTAACAGGGCTATTACGATCAGCAGCACAATTTCTTTACAAAGCATCACCATAATATTCGACACGGTGGCTCCAAATACCTTTCGGATGCCTATTTCCCGGCTCCTCCTTTCTGTAGAAAAAATGGTTAAACCAAGCAGGCCTAAACAGGAGATAAAAACGGTGATGCTCATGGCCACATTGATCACCTTTTGGGTCCTGAGATCTTTTTCATACATATTGGCGATGCTCTCGTCGAGAAAAGAATAGGTAAACGGCTTTGCGGGGAATACGTCCTTCCAGTCTTTTTTTATATTGGCAAGAAGGGTTTGCAGCTTGCCGGTGGTCATGTCCTGGGCGGCGATCTTCACTGCAATGGTGGTTTCCTGAAAGGGATCATGGCTGATGACAATGGGCTTGTTCTTTCTATCAAAATAGCACTCCTGAAAATCGGCCACCACACCGGCTACGGGATAAGCTTCAAAAGGGCCTGTGACCACCTCCTGGCCAATGGCCTCATTCACATTGGCAAACCCCAATGCATGGGCGCAGGTTTCACTGATCAGCACTTCTGTGGCGCTGTCGCCAGGAAGCAGATTTCGCCCTGCCACCAGTTTTATTCCATAAAAAGGAGCGTACTGATCGTTACCAAAATGCATGGATACCTCAGTCTTTTCAATGCTGTACCTGAGCCCGCCACCGCCGAAATTGAAACCCATTAAACCTATTGGCGGACGCCCCTCTTTGATCACCTGCTCTATGCCCGCATGTTGTCTGATCTTATCCATCAGTACCGGTATTTTGATCATTTCTTCAGAAGGCTTTTGCCTCCGCTTACCCGGCTCCTGTGCTTCCATAATAATACCACCTCGTCTGCCTTCGGGCTGCTGAAGGGTGAGCGTGAGGATAGCATCTGTTTTAAGCCCCAGGTTTGCCTGCATCATATACCGCAGCTGCGAACCCATGAAGAAAGACGCTATGATAAACAACAACGAGATGGTAAACTGGAAAACGATCAATCCTTTGCGCAGCTCTCCTTTTCCGCCGGTGGGCACTGCTGCAATCCCTTTCAGGGTTACGGTGGGCTGATAGGCGCCCAACACCTTTGCCGGATAAAACCCCGCCAGCAGGGTGGTTATCGCAGTTACCAATAATAAGAACAGGAACGTACTGCCATCTAAATTGAAATGTACGCCCGGTGGTACCAGATTTTGCAACAGGTTCAGCACCGGCCTTATCATCAGCACCGCCAGTTCCACCGCAGCGATCGTCAAGAGCAGCGTTTCGGCAAAAAACTGAACAGCAATGTTCCTCCTGTTGCCGCCCAGCACCTTTCTCACACCGATCTCTCTTGCTCTTTGCATGGATTGCGCGGTTGATAAATTAACAAAATTTACGATGGCCAAAATAAGGATGAAGGCTGCCATGGCCATGAGTATCCTCAACACCCCTGGCTGGGCCTTTCTGCCTGACCCGCCACCATATTCCTCATGAAAATGGATGCCCGTCAATGGTTTCAAAACGGCGCCGAACGCTGCCGTGTTTTTGCCGTAGTGCCGTTTGGCAAGGGCAACAAATTGGGTATCTATCTGTGAGGAGGCTACGCCCTTTGCCAGTTTTACCATCACCTGGCCGGTGCCGTCTATTCTGTTCCACTCGTCTAATTTAAACTTACGCTTAAGAAAACTGGCGGGAATGGTAGCATAAGAGATCCATTGGTTAAATGTAAAATCACTGTTGCCGGTAAGATCAGCCACCACACCTGTTACGGTTACCAGCAGCGAATCCTGGTAAAAGAGGGTGCGGCCAATAACCTTGTCGGGGGCCACATTGCCAAAAAATTTTTTGGCCCTTTCTGCGGTAAGCACCACGGAGTTGGGTAGGGTAAGGGCGGTGGCGGCATTACCGCTTAACCACCGGTAGGGAAAAATGTCGAAGTATTGTGGCTCCGCAATAACCAGGTTGCCATCGTCGTCGAAGCGCTCAGGGTCTTTATTTTTATCGCCAGGTATCAGTACGCCGGCATCGTAGTAACGAAAGGCGGCCACCGTTTCAAGACCGGTCATTTCCCGGCGCATGGCGCCCGGTATAGGGCCTGGCACGCAATTAAAATGACCACCATGCGCTCCAAAATCCACACAATAAATGCGCTCATGGTGCGGATGAAAAGTATCAAAGCTATATTCGTACCGGGTAATTAAATAAATGACTAAACAGGCACAAATACCTAACGCCAAGCCCAGTACGTTTACGAGGCTGTAAACTTTGTTACGAATGAGACTGCGCCAGGCAGCAATCCAATAGCTTTTAAACATAGCAATCATTTTAGGTGAGGGAGCCAGGCAAATGGAACAAAGGGAATACCAGTTGAATTCTTAATTAATAACTAATGTTTTATGTAAGACGTTACACCCATGACCGTACGGTTTTGATACAGAGCGTGTATGAAAGTCATACATTGTTATCAGGCGTTCTTTTACTAAAGATAAACATACTGTATATTTGATTTTTACAACTGATCTTGTATTATAATTTTCGATTAACCGTACACCCCTATGAACTTTAAATGTTTACTCCTGGCACTTGCATGGTGCCCTTCATTTGTTTTTGCCCAGCATTACACGATTAAAAAAGGAAAGATCACTGCCGACAATTCATTGATCGCCACTTACGAGGGAAAAGGCGGCCTGTTGGCCCTGTTTAATGTAACCATCAGTTCACCCGCCAATAAGCCGTTGATAAATGTAAAAGAAAGGTATTTCGATCTGCAAAATCCGCTGCGGAGGAATACCAACCGCTGGATAGAAGTAACGTTCCTGGATAGCCCTGAAAAAAAGGCAGCTTATCGCTTTCCTACCGAATACCGTTACCTCGAAAGAGAACTGTTAGGCCTGTTATTTCCCAATGGTAAACCTGCTTTAATACAGGGGGAAACACTTAACCAACAGGCGGTGAGCGATTATCTGAAAGCTAATACGTATGATTTTTTGGCTGACTCTATTTACATCCGGCAATATGAAAAAGAGAACAAAGAACGGGTGGTTGCCGAACTGAGCCGCGATAGAAAAATGCGGGTTGAATTGCGTGATGCTTCCAAACACGAAGAGGAAACGGAAACTTTCTATTCCCATGACGTTTATCAGGATGGCGTTTTGCTGGGCAGTGTTGATAAAATAGTGGGTACCGTTCCCACTGGCGGTCAAACAACCTACTATATCTTCTGGAAAAGAGTGCTTACGCCCTACACGTTTGAAGGCGAAAAAATGGATGTGGCCATGTTGGCTTTTATGAAATCGCCCACCGGCAGCTTTGATCCCGAGCTGGTATTAATGACCGATAAAAGTAAAAACAAGGTTAAGATCCCCGATTACTCCCATGCCGAATTTCAACTGGTAAACTGGTTGATAGCTGCAGGCGTATGGTAACAGGCGCTCAACTCTGAAACAAAAAATCCCTTTAGTAACAATTAACGTTTACTGACACTAGTTATGCAAAAATTTCTGGTAATAGCCATGGCTATCCTGTTGCCGTGCCTCAACGCAGCTGCGCAACAACCCGTAAAAATTGACTACGATTATGTTACCCGCAAATTGATATTGCCGCCTTTACTTAAGCCGGCGACCCCTGCTGAAAAAATGGAGTTTAAGTTGCCCAAGGCGTTAACGTACCACTCGGGCACTTATATGATTGAAACAAACATCCTGGAAGAACTTTGGGCCTACAGAAGCCTGAAAGCATCGGAGAACTGGCAAAAACCTTCGGGTACGCAGGCAGACTATACCTTTGAGGTGATTGCACCGGGCATAAAAAACCTTACCCCACAAAAGATCCGTAACTTTTCAACCAGGCTATACGATGTAACCCATACGTTAAAAGCTGTGGACGGCTTGGTGCGTGATTATACCTGTAATTTCCCCTGCAAGCTTAGTATAAAAAATAAAACAGGTCAGGTATTGAGCGAAATTGAGATTGCCGGCGAAAACGAAGTATTTACGCTACCCCTGCACAAAGATTTTTTAGTTGATACGGTGAGGCATATCTATCCCTTCTTTTCAGAGCTGCCGCTGAATGATTATGAAGCCAATCATAAATCTGAAATCAACAGAAAGATGGAGGAGAAGATAGCCAGACAGATCTTCCAAAAAATGATAGATGCCATCAACTATTCATTCTATGGCGTAAAAACCATGCGTGAAACCTATGGGTATGGCGTGGTAAAACAAAAGAAGCGGCCCTTTGATTACAATGATATAGATACGGCCGTGATGAAATATAAAACAGCCCTCGATTCAATGGGTAACGGCAATAACGAGGCTTGCATTACCCTATGTTCAGGCGCCCGTAATGTACTGGAGCAGATCCTGAACAGCAAAGAACAACGGGTTGATAAAAATGTGGAGCAGATCCTGTATTACGATCTGAGCCATTTAAATTTGTTGACCCAACATTTTGACGAGGCCTGGAAGTATTACCAGATCCTTTTAGCAAACTATGGTTTTGAAGAAGGTTCGGTAATGGCAACTGAATTAAGAGGAAGAATAAACCTGCATGAAGGTTACTATACCGTGAAAAGAAAAATGGGAAAATAAAATATAAGGGCGCCCTCTTTCAAGGGCGCCTTTTATATTACTTTTTTCGCCGCCAGGGAGCATCTATTTCCCAGTCTCCTGCCATAATACAACCATAAGGCATAATTTCATCTACCACTTCACCCAATCCAAATTCCTGCATCTGGCGTTTAACCGAATGGGCATCTTTATAGGCGCTTGGTAATTCAGAGATATCTATGTTGTTGGAGAAAAATCTGATATCAAGTCCCTGCGTTTCTTCTGCAAAAACCTGTTCAATAGTTTTGTTTGCCTTTGTTCTTTTATGAGCTTTTCTGCTTAAGTTTCTACCCGCCCCGTGTGGTGCAAAACCCAGGTTACTTTCAGTTGTTTGTCCCTTTACGATCAAAACAGGCATACTCATATTCAAAGGGATCAGGCGCAAGCCATTTTTGCTGTCAGGAACAAATTTGTCATCCAATGGCGTGGCGCCTTTGGCATGATAAAACAGGTCTTCGTCCTTAAATACAAAATTGTGTTCATTCCAGAACCTGTCCACCATCTCCGTTTTTAGCTTTTCCAGCGTGGCATTGTGAATAGTGGTATGATTCAATTTTGTCCAGTCTCTTACTATTTGTAACGCGTCCCAATATGATTTACCTTCATTGGTGTCATAAGGTATCCAGGCATTTTTAGCAAGCGTTTGTGGCGAGATGTCTTTTCTGAACATTTCAGCTACTTTCATTCCCTGTGTATACAGGTTTGCGCCAAAGCCACGGCTTCCATGATGGGTTACCATCATTGTTTCGCCGGTTTGTTTTGAGATCCCTACAAATAAAAAGTGGTTACCGTCGCCTTGTGTTCCTAAATGTGATTTTGCAAAATTCAAACTCCGCTGATTATTCAAAAAATTATTTGCTGCCATTCGCTCTTCCAGGTCTTTTGGCAGTTCAGAAAACTCCAGCCGTCCACCGCCACCAAAATGCGTAATGGAATGCGCTTTATCTAAAACTTCTTTAGGTGAGATGTTGCCAAAATTGGTCATCATTACAGAGCAGCAAATGTCTGCACTATGCATAGCCGGGTGAATAGCGTTTTTGGCAGCAACTACACCGCCTACAGGAATTTGTCCAATTCCACCTGTAGGGCATGCATCAGGCATTACAACACCTTTTACCAATGTTGGCGTTTTCATTAGCACATTCATGGTGTCAAAAACATCCTGAACATTTGACATTTCAGCTTCCGTTTCTGCTTTTATATTTTTATAAAAAGGCAACGGTTGTTCAAACGGGTCAATCATTACCGGTGCAATAGTCTTAAGATAGGAGGCAAGCGCTTCACCTTCCAGGTTATTTTGATTGGCATATTCAATGGCTTCTTTAAACCATTTTGAAGGTCTGTAACCTAAGTCAATTATTTCTTTTCCGGTAATCATTTTGTAATCCATATTAATGTTACTGCAAGATGCAAAGGGTGTGCGCAGCGGATCTGCGTAGTAAAAAAAATAAAACTTTCGCCTATATTTGAGTTCAGTGTAACCCATTCAGTGCCGATCAATGTATTTAAACTCAATAATTTAGACTACGGAAAAGAAAGGAACAGCAGGGGATAACCGTTTCAATGCAGAGCTTTTTTTGCAATTGGCCGAGGGAAATGAAATGGCCTTCCGCCAGATTTTTCATTATTATACGCCCCGCTTACTGCCTTTTGTATTCAGTATGGTGAAATCAGATGCGGTTGCTGAAGAAATTGTGCAGGATGTTTTTTTGAAACTGTGGACCAACCGCGTTGAAGTGGCTCAAAAGGAAGCGCCCTCCTCCTGGCTTTTTACTGTTGCTGCCAACCAGTCCCTGACTTTTTTAAGACGGATGTCTGTTGAAAGGCGCTATATAGATAAGGTGAAAGCGGAAATTGACCAGGCCTGGTTCCAGAATCCAACCGAAGATCTGTTGTTTTTACGGGAGGATGAAGCGCTCCTGAAAAAGGCCATAGACGCCTTGCCACCGCAACAAAAGCTTATTTATACCTTGAGCCGCCACGAAGGCCTTTCTCATAAAGAGATTGCCGATCAACTCAATATCTCCCCCAATACGGTAAAAAATCATATTGTGACCGCAGTTCGGGCACTCCGGGAATTTATACAAAAGGCCAGTATCATCTTTTTTTGCATTTTTTTTATTTCCAACTAGTCGTTTTTAACTGGCAGGGCGTCTGCTATTAGTTGCCTGTTATTTTTTCATTAAACCTTCCTTCAATACTATTATTAATGAGTACTGATCGTATCAAATACCTCGTTCGGAATTATGCTGCTAACCGCGCTACCGCTGAAGAAGTGGAAGAATTATTTGATTGGCTGCGGCAGCATTCCGAAAACGAAGCCATTCATTCGGAATTGGCGGAAATGGCGGCAATGATTGTTCCAGATAAAAGCTATGATCCCGCTTATTGGGAACCTTTTATTAGTAAAGTATTAGAACAAAAAGAAACTGCCGCGCAACCTGCTGTTCACAGAATACACCTGTTACGCAGGAGCTGGTTCAGGTATGCTGCTGCCGCAGTGCTTATTATTACGGCCGGCATCTTAGCTGTTGTTGTATCGTCTAAACGGCAACAACCGGCATCTGTAACAACGATAGCTAAGGTAAGCGATGTGTTGCCGGGCCGGGAGCGGGCTGTATTAACGTTGGGCAACGGTAAAACAATTGAATTAGACAGTGTACAGGGAAATATTGTGAAGGAGGGTGAGCTTACTGTAAATAATCAGAACGGTAAACTGGACTACCAGGGAAAAGATAAGGAAGTGCAGTACCACACCTTATCAACACCAAAGGGAGGTTTGTATAAACTTCAGTTGCCCGATGGTACAGATGTATGGCTGAACGCAGCTTCCAGTATAACGTATCCTACTGCATTTACAGGTTCCAGCAGAAAAGTAACCGTAACCGGCGAAGTATATTTTGAAGTGGCAAAGGATAAAACAAAACCTTTCCTGGTTAATGTTGATAATAAATCAGCGGTTGAGGTATTAGGCACAAGCTTTAATATTAATTCATACGGTGATGAGGGCAATATAAAGACCACGTTATTGGAAGGAAGTGTAAGAGTCGAAAATGGTCAATGGTCAATGGCCAATGGAAAAACAGCCATTCTGAAACCCGGAGAGCAGGCTGAAATAGCAGACAATTCACCATTAACCATTCACCATTCACCAGACCTGGAACAGGTCGTTGCCTGGAAGAACGGCCTCTTCAATTTTAACCAGGCCGGTCTTCAGCTGGTAATGGCTCAATTAAGCCGTTGGTATGATATTGATGTGAAGTATGAAGGCAATATTCCTGCCCGCACTTTCAGAGGTAAAATTACCCGTGACCTTAAATTATCGCAGGTGATAAACATCCTGGAAGAAGTGGGCGTGCATTTTAAGATAGAAGGTAGAACGCTGGTGGTAACACCCTGAAACAACCTGACAGACCTTTCCTAACAATTATTCGATATCAGTTGCTATAAACAACCTGTCCCGGGTGCAACCGGGACAGAGATTGTTTGGGTAACTATTTTAAACAAAACAAGTCCTCGCAGACTGCTTATTTATTCACCCAAACCAGAACAAAGTTATGGAAAATTCTCTTTGTGGCCATTCGGCTGCAGGTACTCCCTTGTTGCTATTCCAAACCAGGAATAAGGAGTTTCACCGGTTTCGGTTATCACACAAAATCCTGTTAGTTATGAAGCTAACTTTTCTATTGCTGACTGCTGCTTTCTTAAACGCCTACTCTACAGGTATGGCGCAAAAGGTTACCCTCGCTGTTACTAATACACCTTTGGAAAAGGTGTTCACTTCTGTAGAAAAACAAACTGGTTATGTTTTTTTCTTCGATGAAAGTGTTTTAAAAGATACCAGGCCTGTTACTGTACGGGTAAGCAATATGCCCCTCGAAGATTTTTTGAATACCATTCTGAAGGACCAGCACCTTAAATTTTCATTTCAAAATAAAACCATTGTAATTTCCAGTATCCCGCAGTTGCCGCGTGCACCCGAGCGGCAACCTTCTTTTATTGCGCCGCCGCCGGTTGATATCAGCGGCACCGTTACTGATACATTGGGTAATCCCTTATTCGGCGCATCCGTTTCTATAAAGGGATTAGGCTATACCGTACAAACAGATAGCAAAGGAAATTTCAGGTTCCCCAATGTACCCGAGGGAAAGTACAAACTGGTTGTTAGTTATGTTGGATATGAAAGATCGGAAACTACCATTTCGTTTGATGGTACGGTACTCAACATAAAGATTGTTTTAAATCACAGCACTTCTCAACTCGACTTTGTGCGTGTAATTGCCTATGGTACCGATAGCAGGCGTTTTAGTGTGGGCTCGGTTTCCACTGTAACTGCTGAAGACATCGAGAAACAACCCGTGGCCAATCCGTTACTGGCTTTACAGGGGCTGGTACCCGGGCTGGCCGTCAATGCAACCAGCGGTATACCAGGGTCGCAGGTGCTTGTGCAGGTGAGAGGGCAAAACACGCTGAATATGAACCCTTCTGCTTATTTTTCAAAACCTTATGACCAACCCTTGTTTATTATAGATGGCGTTCCGTTTGCTGCACAAAATCAAAACGTAAGTCAGTTTGCGTCGCTGGTAACTGCACAAGGGTATTCAGCAGGCATTAGTCAGTCTGTAGGCATCAGCCCTTTTAATAATATCAACCCGGCCGATATTGAAAGCGTGAGCATTTTGAAAGATGCCGATGCTACCTCTATTTATGGTACGCAAGGATCCAATGGGGTGATATTGATCACTACTAAAAAAGGGAAAGCAGGCGCCACCTCTTTTGACCTGAATGTAAGAACAGGTTTCAACTCAGTGAGCCGACCGGTTAAATTGATGAATACGGAGCAATACCTTCAAATGCGAAAAGACGCTTATGCTGCAGATGGCATAACGCCAAGCAGCGATCCGGGTAATTATCTTGCGTATGCCCCCGACCTTACTGTTTATGACCAAAGCAAATACACCAACTGGGCGAAAACCATTTATGGACAAACCACCAATAACACCGATGTGCATGCCAGCCTGTCGGGTGGCTCAGGCAATAATACTTTTCTGATCTCAACCGGTTACACCCGGTCAACCTATAATTATCCGGGTAATTTTGCCGATGAACGGTATACCATCCCTAGTAATATTCACCACAACTCAAAAGATTACCGGATAACAGTTGATTTAACAACCGACTATGGATCTGATCACAATAAGTCAGCCGGCTTTGGTGGTGGAAACGATGTTGTTTTATCTCCGAATTTGCCCGATCTGTTGGGTGCTTCAGGTAATTTACAGTGGAATTACAAGGGCGTAGATTTAACCAGCTATCAGTTTTATGCTTCGCTGCGGAAGCCTACCAATTTGCACAACTATAATTTTAATACGGCCTTTAATATTTCTTATAAATTGTTTCAGGGGTTAACTATTGGCGCTAACCTGGGTTACAACCGGAATAGCACCAATGAAAATTCTATTGACCCCGCCAGTGCACAAAACCCGGCGTATGTAAACAGATCAGCCAACTTTTCTACCAATACTTTTCAGGCCGTTAATATAGAACCTCAGCTCAATTACAAAAGGGTCTTTGGCAAGAGTAATATAAGCGCTGTAGCAGGGGCTACTTATAAAAAGAATATAACCAATTCAGATTACATCACCGGAAACGGTTATTCAAACGATAATTTTTTGGGTTCAATCAACGGAGCTCCAACGGTAAGTGTAATGGATGCCTCCAATATGTATAGATATAATGCAGGCTTTGCCCGGTTGAATTATATCTATGATCAAAAGTATATCCTTGATTTAACGGTCAGGCGCGATGGGTCCAGCAATTTTGGACCAGGTCGTCAGTTTGGTAATTTTGGATCCGTTGGCGCCGGCTGGATCTTTTCTGAAGAGAACCTCGTAAAGAAAGTATTGCCTGTTTTGAGTTATGGTAAACTCTCAGGCAGTTATGGAACGTCTGGTTCCGATGGTATTCAGGCGTATCAGTACCAGGCTTTGTATAAGACGATCTCTTTTATTCCCGCTTTCCAGGGCATTACTCCAAGTTCTCCATACAATCTTTACAATCCCGATTATAGCTGGGCATTAAAAAAATCGTTGAACATAGCGCTGGACTTCGGCTTTTTTGATAATCGTCTTTTATTGAATGCTACCTACTACCGCAACCGCGAAGGCAACCAGCTGGCCAATTATCCGTTGCCTATACAATCAGGTATTTCGGCCGTATTGGGCAACCTGCCGGCTGTTGTTCAAAATAAGGGGTATGAATTTGCCATCAGTTCTACCAATATTAAAACCAAAAAATTTACCTGGAAAACAAGCTTCAATTTGTCGTTCAACCGGAATAAACTGCTTTCCTTTCCTAACCTGGATGCTTCTTCTTACGCAGCTATCTATGAAATTGGCCAGCCCACTTCTATTAAATTCGGCTATAAATATGCAGGAATTAATCCTACAACCGGGCAGTTTGAATTTTACACCAAAGGTGGCGCGCGTGTTAGCAACCCTGCTTATGGATTGGCTTCAATGGGCGGAGATCAGGTGCCCATTGCCGATGGGCAAATCAAATATATGGGCGGCATAGGAAATACGTTTACCTGGAAACAATTCAACCTGTATATCTTTTGTCAGTTCAGCAGCCAGAATGCGCCTAATTACTTAGCCCAGGTATATGCCTCTCCGGCTGGTTTAATGGTTAATCAACCGGCGGCAGTGGCTGGTAATTATTGGAAAAAACCAGGGGATGTTGCTCAGCTGCAACGCTTATCAAGCAGCTACAGTTCTTCCTTTATAAGTCCTGTATTCAGCTTTACCCAGTCAAGTGGCGTGTATGGCAATGATACGTATCTGCGGGTAAGAACCATTGCATTGTCTTATCAGCTGCCCAATACGTTTCTTAGCAAGGCGCATATAAAGGGAGCCAATGTATACGTGAACGGGCAAAACCTGTTTACAGTCACCAACTATAAAGTGGGTGATCCTGAACAACCTGGTAACTATACCGCTTTCCCTATACAGCGTGTTGTGGCAATGGGTTTAAATCTCAACTTTTAAGCAAAAGATCATGAAAAAAATATTTTCCAATAATAATACAATGACCGGTTTTTTGTTGGTGGCCTTATCAGCTGCTTCCTGCAAAAAACTCATCGAGATCCCTGCAAATCCACCCTCATCAATCACCCAGCAACAACAATTTGCAGATAGCGTAACTTCGTTATCGGCTATAGCGGGTGTGTATTCTTATAATTCAGGAAATGGGTTTGCCTATAGTGATGGACGCCTTACGTATACCACCGGGCTTTCAGCCGACGAATTGTCGTACGTTCCCTCAAACGATAATCAACAGTTTTATAGTTATACGTTAACCCCGTTAAACTCGGGTATTTCTTCTTTGTGGTCCTATGCTTACCAAAGCATTTAT
>CBIMFG010000011.1:0-14281 GCA_966243125.1 uncultured Niastella sp. | reverse complement strand
CAGGGCCATTCCCAATACCCATGTGGTTGGTAAAGGTGGCACCAGAAGTCTCAGCTATAAGGTCATTCAAACAAAAATGAAATTAAACCCTGAGCTTATGAAGTTACCTGCTGAAGATATCAGACGTATTATTGAAGAAAAAGGAAAAGCAAGAACGCACACCGAAGTGCAAACCAATTTGATCAGCTATTCCGGCGATACGCCGGTGGAGGACCTTACGCGTTGGGAAAACTCAAAGATCCTTATTCACGAAGCTACTTTCCTGCGCGATGATGATACCATTACGCGGCCTGATCATACCCATAGTTACCTCGAAGAAGTGATGGAAATGGTAAGCGGCTCGCAGATCGAACAGCTTATTCTGGGTCATTTTTCTTCCCGGTATGATGATGAAGAAATTGATGCCCGCATTTTAAAGTTGTGTAACCAGTATGCGATCAACATTCCGGTGTTCCGCATTCTGCCCGGGCAGGTGGGTATCAACATACTGGAAGGCCAGCCCATAAACGGAAAGTAACACATACATCATGTAACAAATACGCCGACTTTCATTGCTAATTGACTATCTTCGCGATTGCATTAAAAAAAGCTGTCATCCATTAAATATTTTTCAACGCTTTTGACAGTCAATTAAATAACAACACGCTTTAACACAGAAAACGATGAAAAAATACAAACCAGGAGTACTCTTTGGTGAAGAACTCGAAGCTTTGTATAAAGACGCCAAAGAAAACCAATTTGCCTTGCCTGCGGTTAATACAATTGGCACTAATACGATCAACGCTACCCTTGAAACAGCCGCAAAGGTAAATTCACCTGTAATTATTCAATTCTCCAATGGCGGTGCCCAGTTCATTGCCGGTAAAGGTATGCCCAACGATCAGCTGCAGGGCAATATCGCCGGTGGTGTTTCCGGTGCATTGCATATACATAATGTTGCAAAATATTACGGCGTACCGGTTGTGCTGCATACCGACCACGCTGCTAAAAAATGGTTACCCTGGGTAAGTGGCCTTATCGATGCCGGTGTGGAATTCTTCAAAGAGAAAAAACAACCTTTGTTCAGCTCTCACATGCTCGATTTGAGCGAAGAGCCAATTGAAGAAAACATTCACACTTCAGTTGAGTTCTATAAACGCATGGCGCCCCTGGGCATGGGTATTGAAATTGAACTGGGTGTAACCGGTGGTGAAGAAGATGGCGTTGACAACAGCGGTATTGAGAACGACAAATTATATACGCAACCACAACACGTAGCATACGCGTATGAGCAATTAGGCAAAGTAGGCCCTATGTTCACTGTGGCTGCTGCCTTTGGTAATGTGCACGGTGTGTACAGTCCGGGTAATGTTGAATTGCGTCCTGAGATCCTTAAGAACAGCCAGGATTATATTCAAAAGACCTACAAAACCGGCGAAAAGCCCGTATACTTTGTATTCCACGGTGGTAGCGGTTCTCCCCAACACCAGATCCGCGAGGCCATCAGCTACGGCGCTATCAAAATGAATATCGATACCGATCTGCAATGGGCTTTCTGGGAAGGTATTCTGTTGAACTACAAAAAGAATGAAGGTTATCTGCAAGACCAGTTGGGCAACCCCGAAGGTGCTGATAAACCAAACAAAAAATACTACGACCCACGCGTTTGGCTGCGTAAAGGCGAAGAAAACTTTATTAAACGTTTAGAAATTGCGTTTGATGATTTGAATTGCATCAACAGAAACGCTTAATCTTTAGAAGTTAATTTCCGTTTTTAATATTGGGTTAAATTATTATGATTCAAGCCCCGGTCCGCTGACCGGGGCTTTCGTTGCGTCGCACACTTCGACGGCATATCTTTGCGCAGCTGGGAATACAGCTGTAAGCTCTAAGCTGTAAGCCCTAAGCTTAAGACAGAAAGCCTGTAGAGCTTTGTATTTGGCTTTAAGCTTACAGCTTACGGCTTTAAGCTGGTCCCTGAATTGCATTAACGATTGACAATTCACTATAAATTTAAAAATAAGTATGCCGTCTAAAAAAATCGTCGACCTGTTAGGTGACAAAGCCTCCTATCTGTTGGAGCACAAGAGTACCGCTATTGAACGATCAACCATTACCCTCCCCTCTCCCAATCACGTTGAAAACATTTGGGTAAACAGTAACCGCAGCAACCAGGTGTTGCGCAGTATACAAACCTTGTTAAGCAATGGCCGTTTGGCCGATACCGGCTTTTGCAGCATCTTTCCGGTTGATCAGGGCATTGAGCACAGTGGTGGTTCTGCCTTCGCCCCCAACCCAATTTATTTCGATCCGGAAAATATTATCAAACTCGCTATGGAAGGCGGTTGCAATGCCGTAGCAAGTACATATGGCGTATTAGGCTTAATGAGTCGCAAATACGCACACCGTATTCCTTTCATCGTAAAGATCAATCACAACGAATTTTTAAGTCTTCCCAATAAGTTCGATCAAACTATGTTCGGTACTATCAGAAGTGCGTGGAACATGGGAGCAGTAGCGGTTGGCGCTACCATTTACTGGGGCTCTGCCGAAAGCGCCCGCCAGTTAAAGGAAGTGGCCGAAGCATTTGAAATGGCGCACGAGCTGGGCATGGCTACCATCCTGTGGTGTTATACCCGTAACAATGGGTTTAAAGTTGATGGTGTAGACTATCACACTGCTGCCGACTTAACCGGTCAGGCCAACCATTTAGGTGTTACTTTACAAGCCGACATCATCAAACAAAAATTGCCCACCAACAACGGCGGTTACCTGGCTACCAAACATGGTAAAACCTCTTCGTTGGTATATGATAAACTCACTACCGATCACCCCATTGATCTGTGCCGTTACCAGATATTAAATTGCTATGGCGGCCGCGTAGGATTGATCAACAGCGGTGGCGAAAGCAAGGGCGCCAGCGATCTGGCAGATTCAGTATATACTGCTGTTATCAATAAAAGAGCAGGTGGTATGGGCCTCATTCTGGGCCGTAAAGCATTTCAACGCCCCATGAAGGAAGGTATTGAGTTGCTGAATGCTACACAGGATGTGTATCTTGATAAAGACATTACCGTAGCTTAATATTGAATGTTAAATATTGAACGCCCAATGTTGAAGTAAATACACTTTTACATTGGGCGTTCATCATTCAATATGAATATTAACAATTACATGCCTTTAGACTTCCACTCCATTAAATTCTTATACACCTGTGGTGTAATGCGAAGGGCGGCTAAACCACTTAAAAAACTGCTGGTATGAATGCCCACTACATAACGGCTTCCGCCCGACTTAACCCAAACGGGTGCGCCGCTTTGGCCGCGTTGTATCTGTTGGTCGTAGCGAATTTGGTTGGTAGTTGCTGAACGAACCTTCATGGAGGTAAACCACAACTGGTTGGTCATATTCTGCAAGCCTTCTTTTAATCCTGGTGCTTCCTGTTCCATACCTGTTTGTTCTTCTGTTCCTTCCTGGCTTTGTTCAGTTTGTTGTTCAAACTGGCGTTGGTACTGACCTTGAAAAGCACCACGTTGTTGTTGAAACTGGCGTTTCTGGAATCTGAAGAACGCCTGCCGTGTGTGTTGAATAATTGGATAATCGGCCATATTCAGGGTGGCTGCTTCCAGCAGTTCATCCTTCATAACAGAAAATCCAAAAGTACCTGTTTGCGTACCCAGTTGAGAATTATTAGGCAGAATAATAGCTGCATAATCCTGGTTGCGGTTCTTTTCTTTTGTCCAGCCGGCAACAGATTTAAATATTCTTGAAACAGCCGAACCATAAGGCCTGCTTTCATTACTCAATGCAGGAATAACTTCAATGCTGCGTGCCCAACCGCCATGTTCATGTAAATAAACACAATGCCCTGCAGTAATGATGGTGCGTGGCCCAATAAAAAATCCGGTTCCATACCAGCGGGTGTTGTCACTGGCAGAAATGATGAGGCGGCAAATAGCCCTGAATGGGAAGGTGTTGGTGTTGGCTGGCGTGCGGCCTTCCAACTCTTCCTGAATTTCGCCCATAACCGGTTGTGTTTGCTGCAGCTTAACCAACAATTCACCATAGCTGGCAAATACGGCATCCATAGGTTGTTCACCTTCGGCTTCTATACCCGGTTCTTCCATAACGTTTTCGCGAAGCGACATACCTGCCTGAGATAACACATTGCTTGTTTCGCGGTGTAATTCTTCGGGCTTCAGTGTTTCGGCACTGCCTTCCACTTCTTCTGTTTCAAAAATGGGGGTTTCAGAGAGCATTTTTCTTCTTTGTTCAACTTCCGAGGCCAGTTCAGAGAATGATTCAGAATGGCCGCCATTTGGTCTTTGAGACATGGTTTTTGTTCCCATAAAAAATTGCTTTTTCAGGTGTTAAAATTTGATTTTTAAAAACACAATTCTCAATAGGAGAAACGCAATTAAAAAGAAGCAGCACCGGTGGGTAAAAATACAGAGGCGCAATATAAAAGAATTGTAATATCAGAAACAATGACCCTCGTAATGCTCTCTAAAAAGAAAGGTGAGTTTACTGTTAAACAGCAACTCACCTTTTATATGTAGCATCCGTCCCTAAATTACCATCTGTGGTGCCCATGACCATGTCCACGTTCACCGCCATGACCTTCATAATGACCATAGCCATGACCATGACCACGCGGGCCATCATAATAACGTTGTTGATAATAACCACCACGTGGACCGCAATCGCGAATCACCGGCTGGTGGCCTCTATAACCGCGATAGCGGGCATAAGCTACGCGATGGTCTGCATAATGCATATATGGCCTTGGACCGCTGCAAACGACTTTATAACCGCTGTACAGATCATAGCCGCGGTAACGCGCCGGCATATTATAAGAAAATACCCAATTGGGGCCGTTCAGGTAAACAAACTGGCGTTGCGGAACATAGTAGTAACATTCAATATCAGGCAGGTAGTAATAATCAACATTATCATAACCGGCAGGCCCCCACTGCGCTTGCGCACCTATATTCACGCTTACACTAACCTGTGCTTTTGATGAAAGAACTGTAGCTGTAGTTAAGAAGGCAAGTACTGGCAAAACTTGTAAAACCCGTTTCATAAATCATCGATTTGGTTACGAATAGAAATCCAAAATACATGCCTTATCAATACAAAAATGCGAACAACTCAACAATTAACAAATTTTAAGATATAACCTGAATTTCAGTATGTTAAACCGTTAAAAGCAACTTAAAATTGGGTGATGCATTAAGCCTTTGCATTTTTTTAATAAATGACTTTTTTTACTGATTCGTGTATAACTTTATGGGGTTATGAAATCAATAGCCCAGGCACTAAAACAACCTCCTTTTTTTCTTTTTCATTTGTTCGTAACCCTTTTTGTTTGGGTATTTGTATGGCAACATGCATTCCAATTGAACCTCACTTACGATGAATCAACTTCATACCATGTTTTAAAAATCGGTAATTACCGCGCATTACCCGGTATTGCCAATACGCATTGGCTAAACAGTTTCTTCATCAGATTAATCATGACCTTCAATGAATCAGTTGTTGGCTTACGCCTGCATTCCATATTCGCATTTCCCTTTTTTGCACAAGGTGTATACCGGTTGGCGAAGTTTATAAAAAGCGGCGGGGCGCAAATAGCTTTTTATTGTTTGATAGTGTTCAATCCGTATGTGCTCGATTTCTTTTCCCTGGCAAGAGGTTATTCCCTGGCAATGACCTTTCAGGTTTGGACGATGCTGTTTTTTATAAAAGCCATTCAGTCAGAATTTAATTACCGGTTGTGGTTACAGGTTGTTCTTCTTAGTGCACTTACCCTTGGTTCAAATTTATCCTATCAGTATACCATAATTACTATTGCCGCAGGTTACCTGCTCAATTGTATAATTACCGGTTCGCCTTTTTCCTGGTATACCCATAACCAAAAACGAAAGATCACCTGGCTCTTTGTGCTGCTGTTATTTTTCACAACTGTGGATCTGTTATTTATAAAGTATTATGGGAAGGACCTGGAATTTGGCGGAAGGGAAAACTTTTTAGGCTCAATATTTAATACATTCTGGAACAATAGTCTTTACAAAGCCGGTTATTCATTCGTGTCAATATGGTTAAGCTGGTGCACTTTTGCATTGATTATAACGGCTTGTATTTACTTCACCCAAATAACCATTCAGCAAAAAACACACACGCCCGGCATAATAGCCGCTTTTCTTATTGGCGGTATATTATTACTGAACGTAATTTTTCATTTGGTTTTTGATGCCACTTTTATAGCCAACAGAACTGCATTGCAATGGTATGTACCGGGGCTGTTCACCATCTTTCTGGCAATAGGTGAATGGCGGCTGCCTGTAAAGAAAAATCAATTTATTAGTTATGGTGTTGGTGTGGCAGCCGGTATGCTGATAATTGTTCATTTTGTTACCGGCAATTACGGCAGCCGTACTATGGAATACTATTTGGAAGACCTGAACCGGGAGGCGCTTAACGATCTGTACGCCCAGCATCCTGTACACCCTGGCGTTCCTTCACATATGGCAGGTGTATATATTAATTATTACTCCCTCGTAAATCCGCCTGCCCCAGCCGCAAAAACTTTTAAAGAAAGTCTAAAATATCCGTTAATAGATAAATCCATAAAAACACTGAATGAAAGCGATTATATTATTTCCCATGCTGCTAACACTATCCGGTATCTCGATAGTATGCATATTCCTTATACAATTGTAAAAACCTACAAAGACAGCGATTTTAAAATTATTAAACTCCAACACTAACAGGCAAAAAAAAGACAGCCAGCCATCCGGCTGACTGTCGTGATCTAGCAACCCCTAAACCAGCGAAATCGTTAAACAGGTAATTTTTCAGAGCAACTTAACGATGCCTGTATGAACAAAGCTTTACCTGCTACTAATTAAAGCCGGTACTAAGACACCTCTCACCTCCGGGATATCTTTACCAATAATTTTATATTAAATACAACCCATGCGAGTTAACCAGCTCACATGATTGCATCATGCATTCGTATGTATTATTCTGTGAAACAGTGCCATGCAAAAATATTTTTTATTAGCACTAATGATCAAATCCTGCGTTAAACGCTAATCGTAAAAGTGTTACAAGACTAATAGGGAGGAGTATGCTATATCCGTTTGTTCCTGCAAGTTAGTGTTTAGGATAAAATAAAAAAATTTTTTTAAGGTTTTTTAACAATAAAACGAATGAGCAAAATTTCCACCAACACCAGGCTCAACCAGCGTTTGCGCGCATTCGCCTGTTTCACTTTTACCTTCGCTCACGGCCTCGTTCATATGTACTGCAATTCAACCAAATACACATTTGTGTGGTGAGTGGTCAGTGGTGAGTGGTCAGTGGGTTTCCGATTTTTCAGATATCTGCAATGTCGCGAGCATACTCACCACTCACCATTCACCATTCACCGCTGACCACTCACCATTGTAAATTAGTGATTTACATTTTCAGGCAACTGTATGGCTATAAATTCATTTCCCGAAAGCACCAGTTTGGCAGCCTGTTGTATGTCTTTAGGCGTTAGCTGGTTCACATATTTTTCATAATGAACAAACCGGTCGGGGTCACTGCCTTGCGATTTAAATTGCAACAGTTTTTCCACCCACACGCCATTGTCTTTTATGCTTAGCTTGTGCGACTCTAACCATTGTTTTTTTACTTTGTTCAGGTAGGTTGTATCACATTCTTTTGTAACCATCTCATTGAATTCATTCTTAATGGCTTTTACCAGCGTATCAACCTTTTGTGGCCCGCAGGGCAGCTGTAACGTAAAAATGTAATTGCCATATGGATACTTTTCCATTTCAGCATACGTGCCGCCGCCATAAATACCCTGGATCTTTTCGCGCAACTCTTCAATAATGCGAATGTTCAATACTTCGCTCAGGGCATTGGTCTTCATTTCAATGTCTTCACTATAAGGCGTTTCGCCGGTATAAAAGCCCAAGATCATACTTTGGTCTTCCTTGCCTTTGTTTATAGTGAGTGATCTTTTACCTGCTACAGGCCTTACTTTATTATCGGTAAAACTGAACTTTTTACCGGTAGCCGGTAAACTGGCTATGTATTTCTCGATCAGCGGTTTTATTTCCGCTTCTTTAAAGCTGCCGGTAAATACAAACTGCATACCGCTTACATCGCCAAAGTGTTCCTTACGAATGGCCAGTACGCGGTCATAACTCACCTTATCAAAATACCCGCTGTTGGGCACTATAATTGGTGCTAACGGATCGTTATTGAACAGTGATTTATACAAGGTATCAATAAACGCCGCTTTCGGATTGGCGTTGATGTTGGCAAACTGTAATTTATTCTTTTGAACAAATGCCCTGAATAAGGCGGTATCCCCACGTGGGGCTGTACACTGCAAATAAGTTAACTGAAACATAGTTTCCAGGTCTTTTACACTGGAGCTGCCACGAAGGCCATCAGCAATGGGCGAAAAAACCAGGTCAACACTTACCGATTTGCCAGCCAGTACCTTACCAAGGTCTGTAGGTGAAAACTGGCCTAACCCCATGGCGTTGGTAACCGATACCATGTATTCCGCATTGTATTTATCATTCAGCCCATATTCATTTCTACCACCGGGGCGGGTAGCGCCCATGATGATCTCATCGCTTTTAAAATCGGTTGGTTTTAAGGTTACGGTAACGCCATTGCTTAATTTATATTCGGTAGTGCCCAGCAGCGCATTTTTTGTAACAGCCAGCACTTTACCAGGTTTGGGTGCTTTGCTCAACAACGAGGTGGCCACGGCTTTTTCTTCATACGGCTTCAGATCGGCCTTTGCCTGTTCATCAATGATCGCCAGCAACTCTTTTTCGGTAGGCGCTGTGCTATCATTTGTTTCAGGACCACTCATGTACACAAACAGGTTCTTTTGGTCTTTAATGTCCTTTGATACACTGTTTACTTCATTGAGCGTGATGGCAGGCAACATTATTTTTACATACTCAAATTCCTTTTCAATACCGGGTATGGGTTCCTGTATTAAAAAGTTGTTCATGTATTCATCAACCAGGTCGGCCGACTCTGTTTTAGTACGGTTGTTATAGGTACGTTCATATTGCGCCAGTATCGTTTTTTTGGCACGTTGTAATTCAGGTTGCGTAAAACCAAACCGTTTTACCCGTTCTATTTCTTCAACCAGCGCATTGGTGGCCTTTCTGATATCACCGGTACCTGAAGCAGCCATGGCATTAAAGCTTTCATAACCGCGGGCATACGAATCAAAATCAGCGCCGCCATAAATGAACGGGGGATCTTCTTTGTGTGTTACTTCCTGCAGGCGTTCGTTCAGCATGGATACAAATAGCTGCTGAATTAAATCGTTGCGGTAATCGCCTATGGTTACCGATGCTGGCTTTTTAATAGCAGGATAATTTATAGACACCTGGTAGCCGGTAGCTTCTTTATCAGTCACCACCATTGCCTCAGAGCTGTTGTAAGCCGGTACATCGGCATATTCTCTTTTACGTTCAGATGTAGGGTTGGTCATTCCCGCAAAATGTTTCTTCACCATTGCTTCTGCTTTCAACGGATCAATATCCCCTACTACTATCACCGCCATTAAATTTGGCCGGTACCAGTCTTTATAAAAATGGCGAATGTTATCAACCGGAAAGTTTTTAATAATGCTATCGATGCCTATGGGTAAACGCCGGGCGTATTTCGATCCTTCAAACAAACGCGGATACACTTTTCTGAAAATACGGTCATTGGCGCCCTTGCCCATGCGGCTTTCTTCCAGAATAATAGCCCGCTCGCCATTGATATCATCATCGAGGTAGGTTACGTTGTGCGCCCAGTCTTCCAGCACCTGAAATCCTTTTTCCAGGTTACCGGGTTTATCGGTAGGCACCGGCAGAATATATACCGTTTCATCAAAGCTGGTATAGGCATTCAGGTCGTTCCCAAAGCCAACACCAATATTCTGTAAAAACGAAACGATGTCGTTCTTTTTAAAATGGGTAGTGCCGTTAAAAGCCATGTGCTCGGCCATGTGGGCCAGCCCCTGCTGGTCGTCATCTTCCATAATGGAACCGGCATTTAACACCAGCCGCAATTCAACTTTCTGTTCGGGCTTTTTATTTTGACGAATGTAATACGTTAACCCGTTGGGTAGTTTTCCGATCCTGACCTTTACATCAACCGGTAATTTGCTTTGCAGGTTCAATTGGGCGGAGGTAGGTTGAAGAAAAAACATCCCAATCAGCAGCAACAGCCACCGGCTTGCAACACGCAAGGAGTACATCATGTTAGTTATTTTTTGATACTACAAAAATATTGGTGAGGGCAATAACCTTAAGAGCCGTTGATAAAAAAAGAGCTGTAAGCCTCAAGCTGTAAGCTGTAAGCCAATACACCGCTGCGCGGCAACCTTGAACTCGGAACCCGGAACTTGAAACCAGGAACCTGAAACCTGAAATCTGGAACCTGAAACCTGAAACCTGGAACCCGGTAACCGGTAACAAAAAAGCCCCAACTATACAGTCAGGGCTTTTTTGTTATAATAAATTTCATTTATAACTACTTAGCTACCTCTTCTATCACATGTCCAATACAACCGCTGGGCATTTGAATGTGCAGCATAGCTGCCAGCGTAGCCGCAATATCGGTCATATACACTTCGCGGTTGGTTTTGCCTTTTGAAACGCCCCAGCCGTAAAACAGCAAAGGAATATGAGAATCGTATGGGTTCCAGGAGCCGTGGGTGGTACCAGTAGCGTAGCCTTCCATATAACCTGGCTTCTCAATAAATTCCACATCGCCGCTCAATTGCTGGTTATAGCCATTGGCTACCATATCACGCAATTTGGCATTCAAAGGCTCTTCCATTAATTTGTTCAGCGAAAATGCCTGTCCTACTTCAGGTTGGCGAATGAGGTATTGAATGATGGTTTTCTTAATGGCGTTCTCATCCAGTTTCAGTGAGTCAATCACGGGATGATTGATGTAGATCTGATGGTTGAAGTTACCGAGGATCAGTTTGGCATTGCCAAATTTTTCATTCAGTATTTTACCCATATCCTGCGTCCAACGGGTGGTTGGCGCCAAACCACCGGGCAATTTATTCTCTTTGCTAAAACCCGGCGCATGTGCTACGGCGTGGTCGGCCGATAAAAACACTACATATTGTCCTTTACCCACTTTGGCATCCAGGAAATTAAAGAAGCTGCCAAGGTCTTTATCGAGGCGCAGGTAATCATCTTCCTGCTCCACAGAGTTAGGACCAAATGTATGGCCGATATAATCAGGAGAAGAAAAGCTTACCGTCAGCATATCGGTGATGTTATCGGCTCCCAGTTGTTCGCCAGTAACCGCCGCTTTGGCCACTTCCACCGTCATGGAATTACCATAAGGGGTTGTACAAATATTGGCATAGTTGGTACCTGCAAACTTTTTAAGATCGTAGGGGAAAGCTTTTTGCTCGGCGCCAAATGGCGTGCCTTCATAACTTTTTTCATCGGCGGTGCTTTGCACATACGAGTTGATGGGGTACATCGTATTCCAGCCCATGCCATAGTATTTATCAACCAGTTTCTGCGCATTGAAGTCCTGCATCCATTTGGGAAGCTCCTTCATGTAGTAGGTAGATGTGATCCAGTTGCCGTTGCGGCTATCGTACCAGTAAGCGGCATTAGCTGAATGACCGGCAGGCAAAATACCGCCTCTGTCTTTAACGGCCACACCAATTACTTTTCCTTTAAAATTGGTAGCGAGCCGTAACTCATCGCCAAGGGTAGTAACCTTCATGTTAAAAGGACTCATAGCACCGGGAAGGCCTGCTTCGGCACCCACTGTTGTTACAGTTGAGTCTTCAGTACAATACACGTTCTTATTTCTTATTGGATCGTACCAGTTATTACCTATAATTCCATGAAAGGCAGGCACGCTGCCGGTATAAATACAGGTATGTCCGCAGGCGGTATAGGTGGGTAAATAGGAAATAAAAGTGTTCTCACAGGAAAAACCCTGGTTCATTAAACGTTTAAAACCGCCATCGGCAGCATAACGATCATAAAACCGGTACAGGTAATCCCAACGCATTTGGTCTATAACGATACCTACTACCAATTTAGGCCGGTTTACAGTAGTGGGAGCGGTGGTGGCTGTTTTGGTTTGAGCGGGTGAATGAAACCCAAACAACACAAAACAAATTGTTGCTATAAGAAGGCGCATTAAAAAAAGTTTTGGCAAAGATAACCGGCTATGAAACCCGGTACATTAAAATTTCATAAAATCACGAACACAAACGGTTGCTTAATGTTTTGAACACCAGGTGGTTTGAAGGGCCGTTTTTTTCAAAGTTTTAGAATATTCATTCCAATATTCGGGGCCATTCTCCGTTAAATCACCTAGCCCTGCCAAATGGCAGGATGGCATTAAACATCTATCCAAGGTTATCAAAACATTAAAAACGCTACCTTTGCGCCATTCGCCAAAAACAGCAATAACCCTATTAATAAAATCCATATTATGGCAGATATTTTCGAAAGATTACTAAAAAATCAAGGTCCAATAGGTCAACATCGCGAAAGAGCTCATGGTTATTTTGCATTTCCTAAACTGGAAGGTGAGATCGGGAGCAGAATGAAGTTCAGAGGTAAGGATATGATCGTGTGGAGTTTAAACAACTATCTGGGTTTAGCCAATCATCCTGAAGTAAGAAAGGCCGACATAGATGGCGCTACTCAATTTGGCCTTGCGTTGCCAATGGGCGCCCGCATGATGAGTGGTAACAGCAACCAACACGAGCTGCTGGAAAAAAAGCTGGCCGCTTTCGAAAGTAAAGAAGATGCCATTTTATTAAACTTTGGTTACCAGGGTATGGTGAGCCTGATTGATGTGTTGTGCAGCCGTCACGACATCATTGTTTACGATGCTGAAAGCCATGCCTGTATTATAGATGGAGTTCGTTTGCACCCCGGTCACCGGTATGTGTTCAAACACAACGATATGGAAGATCTGGAAAAGCAGCTGCAACGCGCCACTGCCCTTATCGAAAAACAAAAAGCCGGTGGTCTTCTGGTTATTACTGAGGGCGTATTTGGTATGGCCGGCGACCAGGGTAAGCTGAAAGAAATTGCTGATCTGAAATCTAAATATGAATTTCGCCTGTTGGTTGATGATGCCCATGGTTTTGGTACGTTGGGTAAAACCGGCGCGGGAGCTGGTGAAGCACAAGGCGTGCAGGATGAAATTGATGTGTACTTCTCCACTTTCGCCAAATCTATGGCTTCTATCGGCGCGTTCATTGCCGGTCCAAAAGCTATCATTGACTACATCCGCTATAACATTCGCAGCCAGATCTTCGCAAAAAGCTTACCTATGCCATTGGTAATTGGTAACCTGAAGCGCCTGGAGCTGTTGCAAACCCGTCCTGAGTTGAAGGATAAACTGTGGGATGTGGCTACCAAACTGCAAAAAGGTTTGAAAGAAAGAGGTTTTGATATTGGTAAAACCGATTCAGTAGTTACGCCTATTTATATGAAAGGTGGCGTTGAAGAGGCTACCGCCATGGTAATGGACCTGCGTGAGAACTATGGTATTTTCTGCTCAATCGTAGTTTACCCGGTAATACCCAAAGGACACATCATTTACCGGTTAATTCCTACTGCAGTACATACCGATGAGGATATTCAAAAAACACTCACTGCCTTTTCAGAAACCAAGCAAAAGCTGGATGCCGGCGCTTATAAAGTATCGGCTATTCCTGATATGGCAGAAGCTTAGTCTTCGGCCTATATATTGATTCTCAACATTATTTTAAATCCCGGAGTAAACCTCCGGGATTTTTTTATGTTAATTACCCAAAAGCCTGAGCTATTAAATAAGAAAATAATCGAATAAGCGTTATTACTTATTATTGATCAATAGTTTCAATAGTAAATTGACGTAGTAAAATTGCCAGGCATGTAATGAATTTTATTCCGGTACCCAAACATCAATATCTATGAAAGCGGTCGTTGTGCTGACCTTGCTGCTGCTATTTTTTACAGCGGCAACTGCACAAAATAAAAGACTACCAGACAGTGTGAATGTGCTTATCCGTTTACATCCAAGGGATACTCATAATCCTCTGGTTGATTCTGTATTGGTAATATTCGACCGCTTTGACCGTACCGGCGCAGGCGTTATAAAACACATTTACTACCCCACCAATAATCAATTCACCATCCTCAACGTTCCCGAAGGCAAGTATTACATCAGTATTTATTGTTTGGGCTTTTACCGCGATTCATTCAACGATCCGATGTTTATAAGCAAAAGG
>CBIMFG010000010.1:0-14311 GCA_966243125.1 uncultured Niastella sp. | reverse complement strand
GGTGGGTATATTGGGTATTATGAAAGCAGGCGGCGCTTATGTGCCTGTTGATCCTGAATATCCTGCGGAAAGGATCGCCTACATATTGGAAGATACGGCCGCTTCCCTGGTGCTGAGCAACAAACCGTCGTGTAATCAGCTTCCCCAAAATTTTAGCGGGGAAATGATGTTGCTTGATGCGGAATGGGAACAGATTGGCAAAGAACCGGTGGAAAATTCGCAAACAAATGTACAGGCAAAAAACCTGGCCTATGTTATTTACACCTCGGGTTCAACTGGTAAGCCAAAGGGCGTACTGATTGAACACCGGAGCCTCACGAATTATTTATTAAACTGCAGAGACCGTTATGTAAGTGACAATGCAGTATCGGGGAGTTATATGTACCTGCCATTTACTTTTGATGCTTCTGTTACCGGTTTATTTGTGCCGTTGATCTGCGGAAAAGCAATAGTGGCCAGTAGTAAAACTGCTACGGAGGTATTTGAAGACCCCCATTTTAACGGGCAGGCCCCATATGATTTTATAAAACTTACGCCCGCCCATTTGTATTTGCTGGAATCTGCTATTGTTAAGAATAACAAGTCTTCATTCATTACCCAAAAGCTGGTGTTGGGTGGGGAGGCGCTACAACCCGGCCAGTTCCGCTTCTTTAGTGAACATGGAATAAATCTGAACGTCATTAATGAGTATGGCCCTACAGAAGCAACCGTAGGTTGTGCCAATTATCAGTTTACCGTCACTGATAGTATCGCAAATATTCCAATTGGCAAACCGTTGAGGAATGTAAGCATGTACATTCTCGACAACAAACAACAACTGGCGCCAATAGGAATTACAGGAGAGATTTACATAGGCGGCATACAGGTAGCAAGAGGTTATTTAAATCGTTCCGGACTTACTGCGGAAAAGTTTATAAACGACCCGTTCAGCAATCAGGCTGGCGCAAGGCTGTACCGTACAGGTGATTTAGGCCGATGGCTGCCTGATGGCAATCTGGAATTTATGGGCAGAATAGATGACCAGGTGAAAATACGTGGTTACCGGGTAGAACCCGGAGAAGTAGAGCGTGTGGCCCTGCAAACGGGTATGGTAAAACAATGTGTAGTGGCGGTAGACAAAGACACCACCGGTAATGCCCGGTTAATTGGATATGTGGTGGAAGAAGAAGGGTTTGATCGTTTGTTGCTGATAAAATATTTAGAGCAGCATCTTCCGGAATATATGGTGCCAAGGGTCTGGGTAGTGCTGCAAACGATACCATTAACTGCTAATGGCAAGGTTGATAAACGCGCCCTGCCAAAAGCCGATGCTGGTCAGTTGCGGGAGGTAACTTATGTTGCTCCGCGTAATGAAGTGGAATCCCTGTTGGCAGATATCTGGCAGGAGTTGCTTGATGTAGAAGAGGTAGGCATTAACGATGATTTTTTTTCATTAGGCGGCCACTCGCTATTAGCCGTACGAATGATCTCAGCAGTACGAAAAGAACTTGAGATTGAATGGCAGATCAGGGATGTTTTTGATCACCCTACGATTTGCACACTGGTAGAAAATGCATTTCCCCAAACGCAGACAGCCAACATGCCCTTGCTGCAGGTGCAGGTTCGCCCGGAGCGGGTGCCTTTATCGTTTAACCAGGAACGATTGTGGTTTATAGACCGGCTGGAAGGAAGTGTTCAATACCATATACCCTGGGTATTGCGGATAAAGGGTGAATTAAACATTCCTGCACTTGAAGCAGCATTCAGGCAGATCGTAAAGCGCCATGAAGTATTGCGTACCGTATTTCAGGAAGAAGATGGAAAAAGTTACCAGCATATCCTGGATGCCGAAAGTTGGAAAATGCAAATAATGGCTGATGCTGCGTATTCGGCAATCGAATTATTGATTGATGCGCCATTTGATTTATCAACTGATCATATGTTGCGCGTGCACCTGATTAAAGCGTTGGCGCCGCAGGAACATATACTGATCATTAACGTACATCATATTGCATCTGATGGCTGGTCGTGGGGTATTTTAGTAGGAGAGTTGATGGCATTGTATAAAGCGCTTTCATCAGGCATTGAACCTGCATTGCCGCAGTTGCCGGTTCAGTACGCAGATTACGCGCTTTGGCAACGAAATTATTTGCAAGGTGTTTTGCTGGAAGAAAAGCTGGCCTATTGGCGGGCAAAACTGCAGGATGTACCACCGCTGTTATTACCACTTGATTATGTTCGTCCGCTGGAACAAAGTACTAATGGGGCCAGCCTGGAAACGAAGATCGATCCGGTACTGATCACAGAATTGAAGGCATTATCCCATACTCAGGGAGTTACTTTATTCATGACCATGTTGGCTGTGTTTAAAGTATTACTGTACCGGTGGAGTGGTCAAACTGATATTTGTGTAGGCACGCCTATAGCTAGCCGAACGTTGCAGGAAACAGAAGCACTTATTGGTTTATTTATAAATACACTCGCATTACGTAGCAGCCTGGAAGGTGATCCATCCTTTTCTTCCTTGCTGCAGCGCGTAAAGCAAACTACACTGGAAGCATACGAACATCAGGAGGTGCCATTTGCAAAAGTAGTAGAAGCTGTAGTAACCGAACGCGATCCTGCGCGCAGCCCGCTTTTTCAGGTGTTGTTTGTAATGCAGAATACACCGGAAGCAATGAAGTTGTCGCTGGGCGATGAGATAGAATTATCTTATGAAGACGTAGCAATGAAACGGACAAGGGTTGATCTTACCGTTAATGTTTTTGACTCAGAAGAAGGCATGGGCATTTATGCAGAGTATTGTACTGATCTGTT
This sequence comes from uncultured Niastella sp., assembly GCA_966243125.1. Taxonomy (GTDB): domain Bacteria; phylum Bacteroidota; class Bacteroidia; order Chitinophagales; family Chitinophagaceae; genus Niastella. The sequence continues at coordinate 11,515 of CBIMFG010000010.1, read as the reverse complement.
TACAAGGGCTACGATAGAAAGGATGCTGCAACATTTTAAACAATTGCTGGCTTCCGTTGTGGCTACACCCAATGTAGCAGTGAGTGAATTAAGGCTGTTGACAAATGCAGAGGAAGAAGAATTGTTGACTCGCTTCAATGAGCCGGTAGCAACCCATGCGGAAAATAAAACACTGATCGATCTGTTTGCCGAACAATGCATCCGCAATCCTGATAATACAGCCTTGGTATTTGGGCATATCCGGTTAAGCTATAAAGAGCTGGATAAAAGATCAGATCAACTGGCGCACTATTTAATCAGCAGAAGCGTAAAGCGGCAAACGTTGGTGCCAGTATGTATTGAGCGATCTATAGAGATGGTTGTGGCTATATTAGGCATTCTGAAATCGGGTGGTGCGTATGTGCCTGTTGATCCGGATTATCCGGAAGAGCGCATTGCCTATATGTTGGCTGATACAGCAGCCACCTTATTGCTAAGCAGCGATATCTGCCGTGCTTCAATTCCTGCATCCTATACTGGTGAAGTGATCTTGCTCAACAGTCAGTTGGATGAACTGATAGAAAAACCACAGCCAATAGTAAACGGCACAGACCTGGCTTATATAATTTATACCTCCGGTTCTACCGGAAAGCCCAAAGGAGTGATGATAGAGCACCGGAATGTAATAACCATGCTTCGTGGCTTTCAACACGTGGCGCCTCCCGGCAATCAGCAGGAAGCAGGGTTAATGTTATGTTCTTATGCTTTTGATGTAGCGGTATGGGAAATTTTCATCAACCTGTGTTTTGGCGGCGCCTTGCATTTGCTCACAAAAGAAGAGGCGGTTGACGAAGAATACATTGCACGGTATATTGTAGAGCAGCAGATAAACATTGCCTACTTTCCACCCACCTTTTTGCCGGGCATTGCCAGTTACTTCGAAAAATCCCGAATTGCTATTCCGCTAAAAAGATTACTGGTGGGCGTAATGTCTATCAGGCAGGAACTGTTGCAGCGTTTCCTTGATGTAGTACCCGGTTTACGCATCATAAACGGATACGGACCCACCGAAACAACCATTTGTGCTACTTTTTATCCATTCATAAAAGCTATTCACCCAACGGAAAATACACCTATTGGTAAGCCGGTAAAAAATTACCAGGTGTATATATTAAATAATAGAAAAACTTTGGTGCCTATAGGCGTACCGGGCGAAATATGCATTGCCGGCGATGGAGTGGGTAGGGGGTATTTAAACAATGAGCCATTGACCGCAGCGGCGTTTGTTCGCAATCCGTTCAGTAGTGATAAAAATGCTTTGATGTATTGTACCGGCGACCTGGGTAAATGGGATGCCGGTGGGAATATTGAATATACCGGCAGAAAAGACAGTCAGGCAAAAATTAATGGCTACAGAATTGAGCCGGGAGAAATAGAAACCATCATTCAACAGAGTGAGTTGGTAAGTGCGTGTGTGGTAATGATAGATGCAAACAGTGGTGGTAACAAACGCCTGGTAGGTTGCGTGGTGCCTTTGAATACGTTTCATGAAGAACCCTTGATCGCTTTTTGTCAAAAGCATTTGCCCGAATATATGATCCCGCGGATCTGGCTTTCGCTCGACTCAATACCGCTTACTTTAAATGGTAAGATAGATCAGCAGGCATTACTGGCTTAGGTCCCGGCTGTTATATCCGGTCCCGAATATATAGCGCCACGGAATGAAAAAGAATTGATACTGGCTCAATTGCTGGAAGAGTTATTAGAGGTTGACAAGGTGGGCGCTACCGGTAATTTCTTTTTATTGGGCGGAAACTCTTTGCTGGCCATACAATTCATCTCCCGTATAAAAAAGAAATTCGGTTTACAACTGCCCATTAAAGTGATCTTTAAATATCCGAGGATCGATCAACTGGTTGAATACATAAATGAACAGACGGCAGAGGAAGAAGGACCACTATGGTCGAACATTTATCAGGAGCGCCTGGCTATGCAACACATTCCACTGTCGTTCAGCCAGGAGCGTTTATGGCTCATTGACCGGTTGGAGGGCAGTGTACATTATCATATTCCATGGGTGCTGCGGGTAAAGGGACCCTTGAATAACGAAGCGTTGGCTTGGGCATTTAGCAGTATTGTGAACCGGCATGAAGTATTACGTACCGGTTTTTATGAAGAAGCGGGTATGGGGTATCAGCGGGTAATGGATGGAGCGAGCTGGAAAATGGAAACGATAACGGGCGTCACCTATACAAATAACTCCGAGGGATTAAGAAGGCTGATTGCTACTCAAATAGAACAGCCCTTTAATCTGGCGACAGATAATCTATTACGGGTGTGTCTGATAGAAGATGTAGCCCCGCAGGAGCATTTGTTGATCGTAACAGTACATCATATAGCTGCAGATGGCTGGTCGTGGAATATTTTATTGAAGGAGTTGATGTTGCTGTATCAGGCGTTTGCAATGGGTCGCGAACCTGCATTGCCAGTATTGCCTGTTCAATATGCAGATTATGCTGTATGGCAGCGCAATTACCTGGCGGGTTCTTTGCTGGAAGAAAAACTGGCGTGGTGGAGAAAGCAATTAACAGGAGTAACGCCACTGCAATTGCCGTTGGATTATGCCCGTCCGGCCGACCAAAGTACCCGGGGTGGAAGCATACAGATTGATATTAATGCAACAATTACTACGCAACTAAAGGAATTCTCACAGGCTTATGAAGTAACACTGTTTATGACCATGCTGTCGGTATTCAAAGTGTTGCTGTACCGGTGGAGTGGTCAGGATGATATTTGCATTGGTACTCCAATAGCAGGGCGCGCACAACAGGAAACCGAAACGTTGATTGGCTTTTTTGTGAATACATTGGCGTTGCGCAGCGATCTTAGTGGCGATCCTTCGTTTACCGAATTACTGCAGTTGGTAAAGCAAACAACCCTGGATGCCTATGACCACCAGGATGTGCCTTTTGCCAAAGTGGTGGAGGCCACCGTAACGGAGCGTGATATGAGCCGCAGCCCGCTGTTTCAGGTTCTGTTCGTAATGCAGAATATGCCAAAGGCAGGGGAGCTTACATTAGGAAATGAGATCTCTTTGTCATATGAAGAAAGTGCCTTAGGCCGCACCAAGTACGACCTCACCGTAACTGTTTACGATTCGGGCGAAGGCATGGGGTTGTATGTAGAGTATTGCTCCGCATTGTTCAGGGCCTCTACCATAGAAAGAATGATGCAGCATTACCTGCAGTTGTTGCCGGCAGTTATTCAATCACCAGATACCACTATCAATAAATTAAAAATGATTTCTGAAGCAGAAGAACAACAACTGCTACAAGAATTCAACAATACATTGGCGCCGTACCCTGTGAATACAACGCTTGTTGATCTTTTTTGCGAACAAGGCGCCAAAACGCCCACGCGTATAGCTTTGGTTTTCGAATCGCAACAATTAACCTATAAGGAGCTGGATGAGCGATCCAATCAATTAGGAAATTATTTAAGGGAGAAAGGCGTTAGAGAAGGCACGCTGGTGCCCATTTGTATGTACAGGTCTGTGGAAATGCTGGTAGGCATCCTGGGTATTATGAAGGCAGGCGGCGCCTATGTACCAATTGATCCCGAATATCCTGCAGAACGGATCGGCTATATGCTGGCAGATACCTCGGCTGATTTGTTGTTGTGCAATGAGGACTCACTAGGTTCCATAGCTGAAAATTATTCAGGACAGGTTATATTGGTGGATGGAGAGTGGGCGCGCATTGGGAATAAACCGGTAACAAGACCGCACACCACATTGAAGGCGCAAGACCTGGCTTATGTGATTTATACCTCCGGTTCAACCGGTAAACCCAAAGGCGTAATGAATCAGCACGATGGCGTGGTAAACCGGTTGTTGTGGGCCCAGGCCGAATATTGTTTAACGGAAAAGGATGCAGTATTACAAAAGACCACCTTTTGCTTTGATGTATCGGTGTGGGAATTGTTATGGCCTTTGATCGTGGGCTCAAAGCTGATATTAGCTACCCCCGGCGCGCATAAAGATCCTGCGTACCTGAAAAACATAATCAACGAACAGCAGATAACCATGATGCATTTTGTACCGTCGATGCTGGAGCTGTTCTTATCAGAAATACAAAAAGAGGAATGTAACGGGCTGCAGAAAATACTCTGCAGCGGTGAAGCATTGAAACCGGCGCAGGTAGCGCTGTTTATGGAAAAATTGCCGGGTGTTGAATTACATAATTTATATGGCCCCACCGAAGCAGCCATAGATGTTACTGCCTGGCGTTTGCGCGCAAAGGAAGGTGTTCCGTCTGTTGTACCAATCGGTACGCCGGTTGCCAATACTTCCATCTATATTATGAACAGTGGGCATTGTCTGGCGCCGGTTGGGGTTGCCGGTGAAATTTATATAGGTGGTATACAGGTAGCCAGGGGTTATTTGAACCGTCCTGAATTAACCGCAGAGAAATTTATTAAAGATCCGTTCAATGATAAACCGGGCGCCAAACTTTACCGCACCGGCGACATCGGGCATTGGCTGCCTGATGGAAACATTGAGTACCTCGGTCGGATAGATGACCAGGTGAAGATCCGTGGCTACCGGATAGAAACCGGAGAAATAGAAAGTATAGTACTTCAAAGTGGCCTGGTAAAACAAGCCGTAGTAACGGTGCACCTGGATACTACGCGGAACAACCGCCTGGTAGGCTATATTGTAACCGAAGACGATTTTAATAAGGAAATACTCATCACCTATTTACAGCAATACCTTCCCGATCATATGGTGCCGCGGTTGTGGATGCAACTCGAATGCATACCACTCACCACCAGTGGAAAAATTAACAAACGTGCGCTGCCTGCACCAGATGCTGGCGCCTTGCCCGAAACTGCCTTTGTGCCGCCACGTAATGAAATGGATGCAACACTCGTTGCCATTTGGCAGGAGTTGCTGGGTGTCGGCCACATCGGCATTAACGACAACTTTTTCTCATTGGGCGGGCACTCCTTATTAATAATAAGAATGCTGCATTTGGCCAGGGAAATGAACGTGCAGCTGCAATTCAAAGATGTGTTTCTATATCAAACCATTGAAAAGCTGGGTGATCATTGCCGGAGAAATGAAAATGGTGAAACAAAAATTACAGTAAACACCAGAGATGTACACACCAACGTAATGGTATTAAATAACAACCCCAACGGGTTGCCTTTATTCCTGTTGCCAGGCTCGCCGGGATTTTGTGACCCGTATGAAGAGCTGGCCGGTGAATTGGGAAAAACATACAACGTATACGGCATCCAAATGCCGGGCTTGCGAAAGGGTGAAAAGAGAATGTACAGGCTCGAAGATATGGCGGCACTTGCTGTGCAATGGATAAAACAGGTTCAGCCCAATGGCCCATACCGGTTTGTAGGGCACAGTTTCGGTGGCTATATGGCATTTGAGATAACCCGATTGCTGGAGCAGGAAGATGAAAAGGTGGAGTTCATTTGCTTTCTCGACACCCGTGCAGATGCAAGCCAGTTCATTATGACCGAAGAAGAAAACATTCTCCAGAATATCTGCGATTTCCTACGACAAAATGGCTTGATTGATCAACAGTACCCTGATTGGGCGGAACAACTAAAAACAGAAATGGCCAACTGTTTGGCGGAGAATAAAGTTCTATTCATCATCAACTTCGTTAAAAACAAGGTTCCGGTAACAAATAAGAAGAGCGATTACTTTCTGTGGATGGTGCTGGAAACCGTGATCATACAGTCACAGATGTATTATTATCCGTCGGGAAAAGTAAACGCCAGTTTCCTGATCGTGAAGGCTGAAGATGCAGGACACAGTGTAGATGAATACCTGGGCTGGCAACAATATTCTGATCACATTATAAAGATCAAAGCTCCGGGCGACCATGCCACGCTTATTAAAAGTGAAAACGCTGCTGTACTCGCTTCTAAAATAAATGAAATAATGGTGTAGCATACACGTAATAAAAAATAAAACAATGAAATACGTACAACTAGGTCAAACCGACATTAACCTGTCATTAATTACAATGGGCGCATGGGCAATTGGCGATTATGAAATTGGCGGCATCGACCAACGGGATGCCATCAAGGCAATGCATAAAGGATACGAACTGGGCTGCACCTCCATTGACACGGCGCCAGTATATAATATCGGGCTTAGCGAAGAGGTAGTTGCAGAGGCCATCAAAGACATGCCCAGGGATAAGATCCAGATCTTAACAAAATGCGGTATTGTATGGGAAGGAACAAAAGGACATCCCTATTTTCAGGGCGTAAATTTTGGCGAAAGAACAGTTAACTTCTATAAGTATGCGGGAAAAGAAAGTGTTATTGAACAATGCGAACAATCTTTAAGAAGATTAAAGACTGATTATATAGATCTTTTTTCCATTCACTGGCCTGATATTTCAACACCTATTGAAGAGTCGATGGAAGGGTTTAATATTCTGTTGCAACAGGGTAAGATCCGTGCGGTAGGCCTGGCCAACTATCATACAAAAGATATGAAACTGGCTGAAAGTGTAACCTGTGTTGCTGCCAATAAGATCAGGTATAGCATGCTCAACAAGTCGGTGGAAGCAGAGTTGGTGCCCTATTGCATAGAGAAAAAGAAAACCATGCTGGCCTATTCAATTCTTCAACGCGGAATACTGTCGGGAGAAGAAGTGCCCACCTTTTTGTGGCCCGAAGGCTATGACAATCCGCAGGAGGTTGCTTTGTACGAAGCCAGTAACAGGGCATTGATCAATGAATTTTTGGATAAAATAAGACCGATCGCTTACGACAATGGGGCCACGCTTTCACAGTTGGGTATTCGCTGGGTATTAGAACAACCAGGCGCACCCGTGGCTTTGTTGGGCGCAACCAGTCCGGGCCAAATGGAACACGATGCCAAATCTGTAGATATACCTTTCAGTCAGTCAGATCTGGATACCATCAATTTTCATTTAAAAGAACTGGAAGGCAAACTGGTGTTGCCCAAAGAGCCCTGGTATATATAACTGTACAAAACCTGTTTGGTAAATGAAGATATTGCTGCAATATTTAAGTCGTTATAAAAGCCAGGTTTTTTTAGCGCTGGGGCTGGCGGCTATAAGCCAGGTCTTTAATTTCCTGAACCCTTATTTTTTAGGAATTTTATTGATCGACCCCTTTGCCCAGAAAGCACAATATTTCAGATCGCATGGACTGGAACGTGAGTTTTACAGCGGCATTACATTCGGGGTGGCCATGATCTTTATTGGAAGCACCATTACCTGGATCTGTAATACCTTTAAAGATTATGTGATCAATGGCATGGTGCAACGGTTTGGGGCTGCTCTGTATTCCGATGTACAGCGGCACACCCTGTCATTGCCTTTTAAGGAATTTGAGAACGAGCGAAGCGGCGAGATCCTTTATATTCTGCAAAGAGCGCGCGGCGACTGCGAAAACTTCATCAACAAACTGGTAAACGTGTTGCTGAATGCGATCATTGGTACATTGGTGGTAACTATAATTGCCATACAGTTAACCATCTGGCTTCCGTTGATCTATATGGCGGGCGCGGCCATGCTGTTCATTTTTTCCAATATCGTTACAAAAAAAGTAGGCGTAATTCAACAGGCCATTTACAACGAAAGCAATGCATTGGCAGGTTCTACCACAGAATCTTTCAGAAATATTGAATTAATAAAAAGCCTTGGGTTAACGAACCAGGAAATAGGCCGGCTTGACAACAGGATCTTCCGCATTCTGAAAAGCGAATTACAAAAGTTGAAGAGCCTGCGTAAGATAAATTTTTTCTACGGGGCGTTTACCAATACCCTTCACCAGGGTGTGATCTATTTCCTTTTACTATTCCTGTTTTATGATAAGATCACCATTGGGCAATTGCTAATGATGCAGGTATATTATTATTACATTTTTGGTACGTTGGAAGAATTGGGAAATGTATTTGTTGCCTACCAGCAAACAAAAACCTCGATGAACAACCTGGGCAACCTGCTTTCCAAGCCCGCTGAAGATTTGCAGTTAAGCTCCGAAAAAGTAGCGTCCATCGAAAGCGTTCGTTTTGAAAATGTATCATTCCAGCATGCGTCATCGGTAAGACCCGTGTTGGATAATATTTCGTTTAAAGTACGGCGGGGTGAAACCATTGCCGTTGTAGGGCCATCAGGTAGTGGTAAAACCACCCTTATGAAATTGCTGGTTGGGTTGTATTGGCCGGCAAAAGGCGCTTTTTTTTATAACGAACAGCAGGGAAACAATACAGATTTTCATCAGTTGCGCAGCCAGATTGGCCTGGTTACGCAGGACACGCAGTTGTTTTCTGGTACCATAAAAGAGAACCTGCTTTTTGCCAACAAGGATGCCAGTGATGAATTGATAAACGATGTATTACACAAAGCGGCCTGCCAGAATTTACTGGGCCGGGCAAATATGGGGGTAGAAACCCTAATAGGTGAAGGCGGTTTAAAGGTTTCAGGTGGCGAACGGCAGCGGTTGGCCATTGCCCGTGCATTGATCAGGGATGCCAGCCTGCTGATCTTTGATGAAGCCACCTCGGCGCTGGATTCGTTAACGGAGGAAAGCATTGCCAAAACCATCAGGCATATCAGTAGCCAAAAGAAATACATAACCATTATGATCGCGCACCGGTTAAGCACCGTGATGTTTGCTGATCGCATTTATGTGCTGGAAGCAGGAAAAATAATTGAAACAGGCGATCATTATTCCCTGTTAAAAGAAAACGGACTGTATTCAGCCATGTGGAGTCAACAGATAGGGGAGCGGATCGCACCGCTGAAGCCTTATGCATGACCTCTGTAACATTGATAAATTACTAACAACTTTATAATAACTGTATATGAGTGAGCAATTTCCATTGATATCCTGTTTGTGCGTTACAAACCGGCGCGTACCGTTGTTGAAAATGTCTGTTGCCTGTTTCCTGGGCCAGAGTTATCCTAATAAAGAAATGGTGATTGTTTGCCAGGAAAATGATGAGGATACAATCCAATATATAGCGTCATTGAACAGGGAAGACATAATTCTTGTAAAAAATGCGCCGGCCGATAGTTTAACCCTGGGTGAATTGCGCAACCTTTCGCTGGAACGTTCCAGAGGCGATTATTTTTGCCAGTGGGACGATGATGACTGGAGCCACCGCGACCGGCTGATGATCCAATACAAAAACACCACCAGCAATCTTTTTCCCGCTACTATGCTTATGAACGTGCTGATGTTTGATGCGGGTGGCGGCGATGCTTATTTTTCTTACTTCCGGTTGTGGGACCAAACTATACTGGGAGAAAGGGAATTGTTCAGCACCTATAAATACCAACCGCTGAATAAATCTGAGGACCGGGAGTTTTCAAACCTGTTGATGACAGAAAGCAGGATCTTTCCAACGGTGTCACCTAACTTATATATTTACGTGTATCATGGCAATAATACCTGGGGTTCTGATCACTTTAACTGGTTGTTTGGCTTTGCTCAAAAATTGCCAGACCATGTATCGCATTTATTGGGCGATATTCTGCAAGGAAAATACACTGTTGAAGAAGCATCGAACCTGTTGAATGCCCCTGAAGTTATGCGGGAGGTAAATTATTTCGCGCACGATGCAAAGTTGATCAGGGAAAAAGCAGAGGAAGCCAGGTTGCAACAGGAGACAGAATTGGTGGAAAATGAAAGTCTTCGACAGGAATCTTAATGCTGTCGAAGACTTCTATTAAATAACAAATTTATTTGGCTGTTTTGCGTAGTTGTTCAAGCATTTTGTCGAACCGTACCCAATACAAGGCACAATCTTTTTCACTGGTACCTTTTGTATAGAACAGGAATTTTCCATCTGGTGTAACGTACTGACCAAAGCGATGGGCCACTCCTTCATTAATTGCGGGCCCCAGGGTTTGAGGAGTTGTCCAGGTGTTGTCTGGTTTGCGAAAACTTATCCATAGCTCACATTCAAAGTCTTTGGTTTCTTTAGCACTGACAATCATATAAGATTCATCCGGAGCGATATAAAAATCACCATTAAAGCCAGGGGCATTCAATGGTTCGCCCAAATTTTGAATAGAAGTGTCGGAAAGATTGGCCGGCATTACAGCAAACTTCCAGCTGTTATAATCGTCCCTTGTTCCCCAGGTGCCGTTGCTGCCTACATATTTGCGTCCGCTTCGCGTAGGCATAAAGTTATAAAGGGCGTAAGACCTTTTAAGATAAGGCTCAGGAGCTGTCCAACCTGTTTTTGTGCGATGCATTTGTTGCACACCGTTATTGGCAACAAAAAGTGTTTTCCCATCTGTTGAAAAAGTTGGCTGTGAGGTTTGTTTGTTCAATAAAAAGGGGCCTTTCCAACTGCCGTTCTCAAAACGATAATAATTGAGGATCTGGTTATCGTTGCTATACCACTGATTATTGGCGCCATAATAAAATTCTTTTCCATCAGGAGAAAAAGCTACCCGTCCCAATACGAAATAGCCGGAATCTGTTAAGCCGGGCGGTGTAAAGCGTTGTGGGGTCTCGCCAGGTTGCTGTTGATCCAGGTAAGCATGCGGTCCTGAAAGGAAAGATTGTGCAAACAGAGATTGGTTGTTAACAGCGAGGCAAATCATAACTGTAACGAACAATTGTTTCATTGGCAAGGTTTTTTTGAAAGATACAAAGTTTCTCTTTGGGTTGAACACAATTTTAGTAAAAACCGAAATTAAAAATGCATGTGTTACTAAACGTTATATCTATTATTTTCAAGAAATTGTTCAGAGATACGAAATAATTAAACCTTTCAAATCCTGAATGAATGAGAATGATTGCTGCCGGGTGGTATTTAATATATACCAAACCCCGACATGAAAAAAAAGTATTTACTGATCTGAAACAAAAGAACATCAATTCATTTTTGCCCACCACTAAAAAGCTAAGAGTATGGAGCGAACGAAAAAAATACATTGACGAACCACTTTTCCCGTCGTATGTGTTTGTTTATTTAGACAATCTGCAGCATTACTATACGGGAAAAGATGCAGAAGGCGCGTTGTATTATGTTCGAAAAGGCAAAGAAATTGCCCGCGTTAACGATTCCATTGTAAATAATATCCGGTTAACTACTTGTGAGTCAACCGAGATAGAAGTTTTAGATATGCCATTTCAGCCTGGCCGGCAATTGGTCATAAGTAAAGGGGCATTAACAGGCCTCTCCTGCGAAGTGGTTCAATATAAGGGCAAAGATAAATTGCTGGTTCGGGTAGATCTGTTACAACGAAATATCCTGGTTACTTTGTCTTCAGAATATTTAATGGCCATTTGAGTGTAGGCTTCACTTACAACAGCTTATTAGCAGGGGCTTTAAAGTGCCTGCTAATAAGCTGACGTAGTTTAGGGCTGTTTAATCTGGTATTACCGAATGGTTAATACCTATTATCTTTTTATTGATAGCATATTTTATTAAACCGATCGTAGATTTGATACCCAGTTTTTCTTTCATATCCTGCCGCATTTTTTCAATAGAGCGTATACTCAAAAACAA
>CBIMFG010000009.1:0-14621 GCA_966243125.1 uncultured Niastella sp. | reverse complement strand
CGGAAAAGGCCAGGGACCTGGGCATCAGGATACCGGCGGGTCAGCTCACAAAGATCGTGTACAAGGGGTTAGAAGATAAGGCCACGGTGAATCTGTTGTTCAGCGGTGACTTTGATTATACGCCACAAAACCTCGCTTCATTGGATGCCCTGAAAGAAGTGCTGCAAATAAGGGTGATCCAACGCCTGCGGGAGGAGGAAAGCGGGGTGTACAGCCCCGGCGTGCAGCTCAACGCCGTGAAATATCCTCAATCCTGGTTTGGACTAACAGTGAGGTTTACCTGTGCGCCTGCGAATGCGGACAAACTGGTTGCATCTGTACTCGATGAACTGGCGAAGTTGCGCACCTCCGGACCTTCGCAGGAGAACCTTGACAAATGGAAGGCTGCCGACCTGAATTTGAGGACTACACAATTAAGGAACAACGGCTGGTGGCTGAGCTATATAACAGCCCAGCTGGAGAACGGGGAAGATGTTTCAGCAGAAAAGGAACATGCCAATATCGTAAATTCCATTACAGTATCGGCTCTACAGCAGGCGGCAGCACAATTCTTTACAGGTAAAAATTTTATCCGTCTCGAGTTAAGGCCAGAAAAGAAATAAATGTAGATAAATCAAGCGATGACAGACTGATGATAAACGGGTCGTCTCCTATGTTTGCAAAAACATGGAGGCGGCCTTTTTTGTTATGACTTGAGAACCAGATATCAGGATACAACGTTGCCAGCGTATGCAGTGTACTGCGATTAAGGCTTTTATAGATCCGGCAATTCAACGCTGATGGTTGTTCCCTCGTTCAGTTTACTTTCCAGCATGATGTTGCCACTCATGAGCGCTATATAGCGTTTTACAAAGTGTAATCCCAGACCGGTTCCCTGTATATTGATGGCATTTCTGCCCCTGAAAAAAGAAGTGAAAAGGTACTCCTGATCCTCCGCTGAAATGCCAATGCCTTCATCTTTTACCGACAGCATAAGTTTACTATCGCTATGTTCGGCATTTAACCAAATAACGGAACCTTCCGCCGAAAACTTACTGGCATTGCTTATGAAATTAACCAGTATATTTTTAAGCAATTTTTTATCTGAAATGAATACCCCTTCGCTTTTTACAGGAAACGGTAATCTTCTGATTCTTCCTGGTATATGTAGAATTGCTGTAAGGCAACATTACTTTTGAAAGCAAACAAAACGAAGGCACCGTTTTTACTGTTTCTTTTCCTGACAGGAATATATAACAACTTCCCGGTTTGTAGCTTTACAAGGGATCATGCTCTTTAGCCTTAAATATAGGCTCTGTGTAAAATAAAGGCATATCCTTTTTGTTCCTGTCATTTTTTACTTTTCCATGCTGTTTAATACTTTTCCTATTGGCAAACCGGATAGGAAATACAGGCGCCAGGGTCTTATATTTAATCACAACATTTTTTTCGGAAGTTGCATGGTGTCTCATGGAACAGTATTTATTATTTCTAATTTCAATTAATTATAACAGGGAAAGAATGACAATTGTCACCGTCTTAAATGAGTTTAATCATCCTGTCGGGTTCTTCTTCTATATCATCCATCATTCTAATAGTGTGCGCATAGATAATATTTTTTGACTGTTCTCAAGCCGGTTTATAAAACAAGCATCATTTGTTGCGCTGATATTGCTCATTGTTTGTCTTTACTCTCCTGAATAAATTTGATTGAGGAGAATTATATTTTTTTAACGTTAAAATGAGCAATATGAAAAGCGATATTCAAATACAAAAAGATGTGATGGATCAGCTTAAGTGGGAGCCCAATTTGAATGCGGCAGAAATTGGAGTGGCCGTTAAAAACGGGATAGTTACACTCTCGGGGATAGTGGATGCATATTCAAAGAAAATAGCAGCTGAAGAGGCCGCGAAGAAGATTGCCGGGGTGAAGGCAGTTGCTGAGGACATACAGGTGGGTATGTCGCCCGGTTTTAGAAAAACAGATGCTGAAATTGCCGAAGCTGTAGTGTTTGCATTGAGATGGCATGCCAACATACAGAATGAAAAAATAAAAGTGAAGGTGGAAGATGGCGTGGTTTCACTGGAGGGAGAAGTGGAATGGGATTATCAACGTAAGGAAGCCATACGGGTTGTTGAAAGACTGGCAGCGGTACGCAGGATAAACAATTATATCAGGCTAAACCCATATTTGAAACCCGATAATATAAAAGATAAAATAGAGGCTGCATTTACAAGAAGCGCTACTATTGATGCAGGAAAAGTTTCTGTACATGTTGATGGCAGCAAAGTGATTCTTAGCGGCCGGGTACGTTCAATGGCCGAACATGACGATGCCGAAAATGCCGCCTGGGCAGCACCGGGCGTAACCAGTGTTGAGAACGACCTGGTATTGGAACAGGAATATGCTTTTTAGATGTGGTTAGGAAATGGAGTCCCATCAACCTGCAGGTATTTATTGCTCATCACCAGTATAAACTATATTTTATGGAACCATTGATAATGCAGTTCAAGGACATCAGCATTCAGGATGTGGCCAGGGTTGGCGGAAAAAATGCTTCATTGGGGGAGATGTTTAACCAATTGGCCGGCAAAAAAATAGCCATCCCGCCTGGTTTTGCCACCACCGCTGAAGCTTTCTGGCTTTTTATCGATGGGAACAGGCTTCGCGAGAAGCTAGTGGAGCTATTGGGCTTTTTAGACCGGGAGGGATACGCCAACCTCGATTATATAGGCAAGCAGGCCAGATCGCTTATCCTTAATGGTTCGCTGCCCGATGCGTTGGCAGATGCCGTTGTTCAGGAATACAAAAATTTATGTGGCGATGCTTTTTTTGAAGTGGCCGTTCGGTCAAGCGCCACGGCAGAAGACCTGCCGGAGGCCAGTTTTGCAGGCCAGCATGAATCGTATCTCAATATCAAGGGCGAAGAACAACTGTTGTTTGCCGTTAAAAAATGTTTTGCTTCCTTATATACCGACCGGGCTATCAAATACCGGGAGGATAATAAATTTCCGCATGAGAAGGTTGCCTTATCGGTGGGTATTCAAAAAATGGTACGGTCTGATAAAGCCTGTGCCGGTGTTTGTTTTACGTTGGAACCTGAGTCGGGTTTCAGGGATGTTATTCATATCAGCGGGGTATGGGGACTTGGTGAAAACATTGTGCAGGGTGTGGTAACACCCGATGAGTTCCTGGTATTTAAACCCATCCTACAGGCAGGCAAACGCGCCATTATACAAAAAACGCTGGGAGAGAAGGCAAAGACCATGATCTATTCAGACCGTGAAATTACCGGTATGGCTACCATCAATATTCAAACGCCAGCTAACAAAAGAGAACAGTTTGTTTTATCGGAAGAAGAGGTTACGCGTATAGCACAATGGGCCATGTTAATTGAAGATCATTACCGCCGGCCGATGGATATAGAATGGGCGAAAGATGGTATTACCAATGAACTGTTCATTGTTCAGGCCCGGCCCGAAACCATTCATGCCCAAAAGAATCCGGCATTCGTAAAAGAATACCAGGTAGAAAAAAAAGGAGTGGTACTGGCACAGGGCGAAGCCATAGGCGCAAAAATTACAACCGGCATTGCCCGCGTTTTACGAACAACTGCTGAAGCAGAGCAATTACAACCAGGAGAAATTGTAGTAACTGAGATAACCAGTCCCGACTGGGACCCTATACTTAAAAAGGCCGCGGCCATTATTACCGATAAAGGCGGCCGCACCAGCCATGCCTCCATTGTAGCCCGTGAGCTGGGCGTACCCGCAATAGTAGGAACGGGTAATGGCACACAAACGATCCACGATGGCGAAAAAATTACCGTATCATGCTGCGAAGGGAAAACAGGATTCATCTATAAAGGCGAATTAAAATTTAAAGAGATCGAGCACGATTTCAGCAATATGCAACTGCCCGCCAAAACACAGCCGATGCTTATTGTTGGCGATCCCGAAAAAGCTTTCTCCCTGTCGTTTTATCCCAACAGCGGGGTAGGGTTGATGCGTATTGAATTTATCATCACGCATTTTGTACAGGTACATCCGATGGCGCTGGTAAAATTCAATGAATTGAACGACCAGGCAGCGAAGGATAAGATCGAGCAGCTTACTCATCATTACCCCGATAAAGAAAAGTATTTCGTAGATAAACTGGCGCAGGGCATTGCCACTATTGCCGCCGCTTTTTATCCCAAAGATGTTATTGTACGCATGAGCGATTTTAAAACCAATGAATATGCGAACCTGGTTGGCGGATCGCAATTCGAACCAGAAGAAGAAAATCCCATGCTGGGTTTCAGGGGCGCATCGAGGTATTATAACGACCGTTACCGCGAAGGCTTCCGACTGGAATGTGAAGCTATAAAAACAGTAAGAAACGCCATGGGACTTACCAATGTAAAAGTAATGATCCCGTTCTGCAGAACGGTGGAGGACGGAATGAATGTGATAGAGGTAATGAAGGCAAACGGATTGAGCCGGGAAATGGACCCATCGCTTGAAATTTATGTGATGGCGGAAATTCCCAGCAATGTGCTGCTGGCGGAAAAATTTGCAGCGCTCTTCGATGGTTTTTCCATTGGCTCCAACGACCTTACCCAGCTTACCCTGGGCATAGACCGTGATTCGGCAATTGTAAGCGGTTTGTTCAGTGAACAGGATGAGGCGGCCAAACAAATGATGGCCATGGTTATACAAAAAGCCAAAGCGGCCGGTAAAAAGATCGGTTTATGCGGCCAGGCGCCAAGCGATTTTCCGGAATTTGCCCAGTTCCTGGTGCAGCAGGGCATCGATAGTATTTCATTCAATGCCGACGCATTGCTGAATGGAATAGAGAATATTAAAAAAGCAGAAGAAAAAGAAAAGGCAGTTGTTTTATAATTGTTCGTTTTATTGAGTGTTATACGAAACAGCCGGTGCATTAACTGCTCATTTAACGGTAATACCCGTTGCATTTTGTTCAATCCATTTGTAAAGGCGGTAAACATCTTCTTTCTTAAACAACTGGGTGCCCGGGTTCATGGTAGCTGCAGTTCCACAAGCCACTCCAAACCGTACGGTTTCCCTTAAGGATCTTCCCTGGGAAAGCATCCAAACCATACCGGCCACCATACTGTCGCCGGCGCCAACGGTGCTTTGTTTTTTTACGGTTGGTGCGGGCACCTGTTCACAGCCGTTTGGCATAACCAGCAAGGCGCCGGCAGGCCCCATGGAAACTACCATTACTTCACATTCCCCCTGGTTGATCACTTTTAAAGCTGCGTCATGTACCTCGTTTAGTTCCAGGTAATCCGTTCCGGCCAGTGTGCATAGTTCGCTTAAATTGGGTTTTAAAAGGTATACGCCTTCCTGGGCGGCCAGTTGTAAGGGGTTGCCGGATGTATCAATTATAAAACGGGCGTTCAACTGTTTTGCTACTTTTGCCAGCCGGGCAAAAAAATTATCCGGTAAGCCGGGTGGTAAACTGCCGCTGGCCACTATATAGCCGGGCACTGGCTGTAATTGTTCTATTACTTTAAAAAATGCTTCCACTTCCTGTTCGCTAAGCGAAGCGCCAGGCAATACAAAACGATATTGCGAATTGGTACCGGTTTCACGAACCACAATATTTTCCCGGGTCTCTTTTTCGATAGCAATTGTTTTGTAATTGATATGAAGATCTTCCAGGTAATTTTCAATGAGTTTACCATTCATACCTCCTGATGGAAAAACTGCCAGTGATTCTCCACCCAGTTCTTTCAACGCCTTGCTCACATTTATACCGCCACCGCCGGCTTCTGTGACCATTTCACTGCAACGCATTTTTTTCTCTGCCACTAATCTGTTTACAGACGTACTTTTATCGATTGCCGGATTCATGGTAACGGTAACTATCATATTTTTTTAATTTAATTATTCATCATTTCTTTTTTAAGCAACGGGGGAGCTGCCTTGTTGTTGATCTTTTCTTTATTATTTATTGTACGGCTCAATAAAATATTGAGCGCCTCCCATTCAGGGATATGATCTGAGATGATTTTTAAAATCCCTATAAAGGGAATGAACAGGATCATGCCCGATACGCCCCATAAAATTCCACCGGCCACAATGGCAACCAACGTAGCCCAGGTGCTTATTTTTAACTGGGTAGCAACCACTTTTGGAAAGATCAGGTTCGCCTCAAGGTATTGTACAAACGTAAAAATGGCTACAACCCCTAACGGATACCAAATAGAGTCTTTGGTGATCCAGGCAACGGAGATGGGTAACAATGCGCTGATAAAGATGCCCACATAGGGTATGATGGTCATAATAGCGGTAAGCATACCAAAAAGAATGGCATGGGGAATGCCCAATACCAGTAATCCAATGCTGTTCAACACCCCAACGATCAGGTATACAAGAATCATTCCTTTTATGAAATGAAAATAAGTACTAATGGTTTCGGCTAATATAACCTGTAGTTGTTGTTTGTGGCTGCTGCCCGTGAGTTTAACAAGGAACTGAACGAATATTTCGCGGTTATATAAAAACAAGGCGGCATATACCGGCACCAGAAATAAGGTAAACAGCCCGCCCGCTGTTGCTGCTATCGTTGCCTGTAATATACTGCTCGTATTGCCGGATAAATTATGCAGCAACTGCTGCCACCATTCGTTTTGTGAAGCAACAGAAAACCCAAAAACGGATTGAATCCATTGCTGCAGTTGTAAAAGGGAGGGCCTTGCTTTATTCAACAAATGAGGAGCTTCCTTTCGCAGCACATCGATCTCTATTAACAACAAACTTATAATAATGCCAAAAATGATCAATACGATCAGCAGTCCTGCCGTAATTGCTAAGCTGCGGGGCCACCGGTGACGTTCAAGCCATTTACACACCGGATACAGTATCATTGCGATCAGCAATCCATAACAAATGGGTACAAACAGGGTGCTGCCAAAATACAGCACTACAGACCCAAACACTACAATTTGCAGGAGCTTTGATAAAGACCATGTGTTGTTGAGCTTGTTTTCCATATGATCTAAAACTAACTGTTGTCCAAACGCTTTTGCCAAACAATTGTCAGTGAACCCTATGAACTTGGTCAGGTTAAAAGTACCCCATTGATAACTATCAATTGCGGCGCTGACCAGCTTCATAGGCCATTCAAATAAACAAAAGCAGCTTTGTTACTAAACTTATTGTATGGGTTTACCAGTCAATACCATTGAGTTTTTGCGGGTAACGGGAGGCATTGCTGCTTTTACGGGCCGGCTTTTTAAAGAAATATTCAAACCCCGTTACGAGGTGGCCGAGTTTGTACGGCAATGTTTTATGTTCAACTGGCCACGGGAAGGGCGGCTGCACTGGCCAATGACCTGCACGTTATTGTAAATGGTGTAAAAAATGGCAAGGGTTCGGTTGGGCTGACGAGAATCATTGCGGCTATTGACCGTTCTTACCATTCTTGTGGCGTTTTAATAACACCTTTGACCTGTCATCAAAAATTATTCAGATCAAACTGTGTGTTATGAAAGCATTAGTTTATCATGGACCCGGCAAAAAAAGCTGGGAAGAAAAGCCAACACCTTCCCTTATAAAACCTACCGACGCCATTGTAAAGATCAATAAAACCACTATTTGCGGCACCGATCTGCACATTCTGAAAGGAGATGTTCCCGAAGTAACAGATGGCAGGATCCTTGGACATGAAGGCGTTGGCACCATTGAAGAGGTGGGACAGGCAGTAACCGGTTTCAAAAAGGGCGACCGCGTATTGATCTCCTGTATTACTTCCTGTGGCAAATGCGAATATTGCAAAAAAGGTATGTATTCCCATTGCGAAGATGGCGGCTGGATATTGGGCCACCTGATAGATGGCACCCAGGCGGAATATGTAAGGATCCCTTATGCCGATAATAGTCTTTATCATATTCCTGACAATGCCGGCGATGAGGAAGCGCTGGTGATGTTAAGCGATATACTGCCAACCGGCTTTGAATGTGGGGTGCTCAATGGCCAGGTAAAGCCAGGCGACACCGTTGCCATAGTGGGAGCGGGGCCAATCGGTTTGGCGGCGTTATTGACGGCCCAGTTTTATACGCCGGCCGAAATTATTATGATAGATATGGATGATAACCGGTTGGAAGTGTCGAAGAAATTTGGCGCCACACACATTGTCAATAACAATAGCGAGGATGCTGTTAAGCGCGTGTTTGAACTTACCGGCAATAAAGGGGCCGATGTGGTGATAGAAGCGGTGGGCGTGCCTGCCACCTTCGAGTTGTGCGAATCGCTTGTGGCGCCCGGCGGTCATATTGCCAATATCGGCGTGCATGGAAAAAGCGCCAGTCTGCACCTGGAAAAACTGTGGTCGCACAATATAACCATTACCACCAGGCTGGTAGATACCGTCACTACGCCCATGTTGTTGAAAACCGTGTGCGCGCATAAACTGGATCCTGGCAAATTAATAACACACCGGTTCCCGATAGCCAACGTGTTGCAGGCCTATGATGCTTTTCAGCATGCAGCTGTTGAGAAAACGTTGAAAGTGATCCTTATCAATGAATAAGATGGCTGGTGTATTTGTAAGAGCATGTACTATGTATATGCTCTTTTTATTTCAAAGATAATGAGGTTGCCCGGGACGCAACAGGTTTGTCTTATACATTTCAAACCAGCTCACCGCTGCCAATGCAATTCCCGCACCCATCAACAACTCAGTGAATGTAATGGTGGTTAATCCAAAAACCGATTGTATGGAAGGAACGAGGAGTATAAGGGCTAAAAATAAAACAGAGATCAGCATCACCCAGGGCGCCAGCCTGTTTTTATAACGGATCGTTTTCAGGAAGTTTTGTGTAAATGACCTGTTGGTGAACGTTAAAAAAACATTACTGATGATCAATGTGATAAAAACCAGCGTTCTGGTATGGCTCAGGGAAGCGCCATTGCTCATTGAAAAGTGATACAACCACAATACACCGATAGTTATCATCAGGCCCTGCATGATGCTGATCAGCAGTTCATCGGATTCAAACAGGCTGATAGTTCTTTTACGGGGTGGTAATACCATGAGGTTTTCTTCCACCGGTTCGCGCTCAAAAAAAACAGAGCAGGTGGGGCCCATGATCAACTCAAGAAAGATAATGTGAATGGGGGTGAAAATGTTAGGGAACTTCCAGCCAAGTAAAAGGGGAACTGCTGCCGTAAGAATAACAGGTATATGTATAGAAATGATATAGCGAATAGCTTTTTTCAGGTTGCTGAAAATTTTTCTTCCCTGTCTGATGGCTTCCACTACTTTTTCAAGGTCATCATCAGTTATGATCAGATCGGCGGCCTGTTTGGCCATTTCCGTTCCTTTTTTACCCAGTGCAATGCCAATGTCTGAAGCCTTTAATGCAGGCGCATCGTTTACGCCATCGCCCGTCATAGCCACAATATGCCCATTGCTTTTCAGGGCATTTATAACCTGTAATTTTGCTTCAGGGAACATTCTTACAAACAAGCTTACTTCTTCTACCGCTTTTTTTAATTCCTCCCTGTTCATTGACAATACCTGGTCGCCGGTTAAATATTTAATATAGAATTTAATACCGGTTTGCCGGCAAATGTTAACGGCTGTTTCAGCATAATCCCCTGTTAACAGTTTTACATCGATATGCGCTTCATAAAACTGTTTAATTATCTGGGCAATGTTTTTTCTGGGTGGATCATATAAACACAACAGCCCTTCAAACGTCCAGTTAAATTCATCCTGGGTTTCCGGAAAAACTTTTTCTTTATGCAGGGCGCTTGCTACCCCTATTACGCGATATCCCTTTTCTGCCTGTTCGGTGGCATATTGTATGGCCTTTTGTCTTTGAGCGTCTTTCAGGTCACATACTTGAACTATTCTTTCCGGAGCGCCCTTGGCCGCTGCTATGTAATGTTCGTTCCTGCTGTAAATGTGGGTCATCATAGGCGGCCGGCCCTGAAGCGGGTATTCATACACCTGGTTTGATCTGTCGCAACGGGGATAGGTTGTAAATTCCGCATAGGCTCCGTGTATGGCTTTCTCCATAGCATCGAATGGGTTTTGCTCACTGGCCAGCATGGCATACTGCAGCACTGGTGAGTCTTTCCACTGCATACCCGCATCGGTCAATGCATCTTTTTTAAAATCATAAATGCTTTTTACGGTCATCTGGTTCTCGGTAATGGTACCTGTTTTATCAAGGCAGATCACATTTACAGACCCCAGGTTTTCAATGATCTGAGGTTGGCGGGTTATAATGCCCAGTTTGCTCATTTGCCAGGCGCCCAGGGCCATGAATGAAGAAAGGGCTACCGGTATCTCTTCCGGCACAGCGGCCATTGCCAGCGTGAGCGCAAACAAAAGGCTTTCTACAAACAAACCGTTTTGCAGATAATTAATGGCCCAGATCACCAGGAAGGCGCTGATGCCAAAAACAGCCAGTTGTCTTACAAATTTGTTCACCTGTTGTTGTAACAGAGTTTTAGGGGCTGTAATGGCGGTTACTGTTTTGCCCAATTTGCCCAATACCGTATTGTTTCCGGTAGCTGTTACCACCGCATAACACTGGCCGGAGTTAATAGTGGCGCCCTGGTATATTAGATTATGACCTGCTGTTACAATCTTTTCAACAGGCAGGGATTCCCCTGTGATGATGGACTCATTCACCGATAGATCGTTTGCCTGGATGATGGCGGCATCTGCCGGGATCTTATTGCCTTCTTCCAGCTTTATGATATCACCCGGCACCAGTTCCCCAACCAGGATGTTTTTCTCCATTCCGTCTCTGATCACGGTCACCATTGGCTCGGTAAATTGTTTCAGCGCCTCCAGCGCTTTGGTGCTTCGAATATCCTGGTAAAGCGAAATGGTTGAAACAATACAGGTAGCTGCCAGCATCATAAACCCTTCGGTTATTTGCCCAAGCATAAAATAAACAATACAGGCAAGCAGCAGCAGCAGGAACATAGGTTCTTTGATCACTTCAATAAAAACCTGGTATAACTGCCTGGGTTTTTCGTAATTAAAAATATTTTTACCATACTGCAGTTGAAGCGCATGAACATCCTTTTCAGCCAGCCCGCTAATGCCTTCAATATGTGTTACTTTACCTGCCATGCCTGTATATTTTCCTCAAAAGGTATTTATTATTTTGGTTGAGTAATGTGATCTATTTCATGTTGCCTGTTGATGTATATCAGCGGATGATACCGTACAACGGCAATAACTTTAGAAAGAGTTGTGGTAAAAAACACAAATCATTACATCATGAAAAAGGTGCTGGTGGCTATAGATGCCAAAAAGCTGAATACACACATGCTGGATTTTGCCTGTTATATTGCCAGGCTTACACATTCCAGGCTGACCGGGATTTTTCTGGACAATGCGCAATTGCTGGAAACTATGATAAAAGAGCCCATTCGCCGGGAGGGGAAATTTTCAGGCGCAGTGAAGGAAATGGCAAAACTGGTTGATGACAATATTCACCGGTTCAGGGAAGCCTGTGCAAACCGGGAAACAAACTGCTCGGTTTACTTTGAAAGCAATATGCCGCTTGCAGAGATCATAAAGCAAACCCGTTTTGCAGAACTGCTTATCGTTGACCCAGAAATGTCGTTTAAACAGAAGAAAGAGGAAATACCTTCAGGGTTTATAAAGGATGTGCTTACCAGAAGTGAATGTCCGGTAGTGCTGACGCCATTTGAATTCCATGCAATAGATGAGCTATTGTTTGCCTATGATGGCAGCGAAGCTTCGGTATATGCCATAAAACAGTTTACTTACCTGTTTCCCGGATTAACCGGAAAAAAGATAACTGTACTGCAGGTGAATGAAGCAGGGGATAATGCCATAAGTGAGCAGGGAAAGATAGCTGAGTTGTTGCAATTGCATTATGCCAGTATTGACTATCAACTGTTGAAGGGCAAAGCAGCCGATGAGCTGTTTGGTTATTTGCTGGGAAAGAAAAACATTTTTGTTGTAATGGGCGCTTTTGGACGGAATATGCTTTCGGGCTTATTCAGGCATAGTACTGCCGAGTTAATTATAAAAACGATTAACGTCCCGATCTTCATTGCTCACCATAAATAATTCCATATGAAAAAGATAATTGCGGTAATTGACGGTTTAAAATATTCAGAAAGTACAACAAACTATGCCGTTCATGTGGCAAAACGAACTGGCGCACACCTGGTAGGTGTTTTTTTAGATGATGTCACTTATCATAGCTATAAAATATATGAGCTGGTTGACGGAGGCGGTTATGTAAACGAAGAAAAGATGGCCCGATTGCAAAAAGGCGATGATAAAGCCCGGGAAGAAGCAACCCGTACATTCAGCATAGCCTGCCAGGAAGCAGGTATAAACTACAATGTGCACCACGACAGGAATATTGCCATTCGTGAGCTGCTGCATGAAAGTGTGTTTGCCGATCTGCTGGTCATTGAAAGTAAGGAAACGTTGACCCACTACGAAGAAAAATTGCCTACCCGGTTTGTTCGCGATCTGTTGAGCGAAGTACAGTGCCCGGTGCTGGTAGCGCCTCCAAATTTCACCCCTTTTGAAAAGGCCGTTTTATTGTACGATGGCGAACCGGCTTCTGTATATGCCATCAAAAATTTCAGCTATTTATTTGCAGGATTATCTGATCTTGAAGTGGAGGTAGTTTCTGTAAAAAGCATCAGGAGTACCTTGCATGTGCCCGATAACCATCTTATGAAGGAATATATGAAACGTCATTTTCCACAGGCAACATTTACCGTTCTAAGGGGCGATGTGGAAAGTGAAATTGTTAAACAACTGAAAGGCAGCAGTAAGAACCTGTTGATCGTTCTTGGCGCCTATAACCGGGGTATGGTTTCCCGCTGGTTCAGGCCCAGCATGGCAGATGTTTTAATGGAAGAATTGAACAAGCCTTTGTTTATCTCGCATCATTCATGATGGCTGGCCCAATACGTAGCATTTTGCGCGTTGGTGATGGATGTAATGGATCAGTTGATGTGGGAACCGGTTTTACATGCAGCGGAAATTGGAGTGGCTGTAAAACATGGAGTGGTTACCTTATCCGGAAAGGTAGATAGCTATTCGAAAAAAATGGCTGCAGAACTTGCCGCTAAAAAAGTATCGGGAGTAAAGGCAGTAGCGGAGGAAATAAAAGTATACATTCTGCCGGAGTTTCTAAGAACGGATACAGAAATAGCCGAAGCGGTAATACATGCATTGAAATGGAATATGGCTGTGAGCGATGAAAAGATCAAGATAAAAGTGGAGGATGGGGTCGTATTCCTGGAAGGCGAAGTGGACTATCTCTATCAGTCCACAGCTGCGAAGCATGCCGTTGAGAACCTGGCCGGCGTTAAAATGGTGCACAACTTGATCACGATTAAACCGGTTATAACACCGGCCAACGTAAAAATGAAAATTATAGCGGCATTTGAACGAAGTGCAACGATCGATGCCGGAAAAATAAATGTGGAAGTAGACGATAACATCATAACGCTTTCGGGAAAAGTGCGTTCTTTTTCCGAACTGGATGATGCGGTGAGTGCAGCCTGGTCGGCCCCCGGTGTTAAGCAGGTTAACAACCGGCTGGAACTGGAGGAAAACATCCTGGCCTGGTAATAAAAAAGCCATCCCGGTAAACCGGGATGGCTTTTACAGTTGCCAATTCTCTTCTATTTGTATTTAATATTCAGCGACACAATATTGGCATTCATATTAATATTCTTGGTATAATGCCCATAGCGGATCTCCAGCAGGTTCCAGTGCCTTATACCTAATACCCCATCAGGGGGCGACCACCTGATGCCTGCGCCGAAGAAATTGCTGTTGAATTTCGACAGGTCGTAATTGCTGGTGTAAAAATCGTTCTGTGCCGTATGTTGTTCATAGGGCGCAAAATATTTCACTGCTGACTGGTTATAGAACCTGTAAAACGGACTCACGGAAAAAAAGGAAGTGATCTTTACCGGCACTTCCATATTTACGGTGTGTGAACTGATGCCCCAGTCGTCTTTATAATACCGGTACCATGTTCTAATGATAAACCTGTCGCCCAGAAAGTAATTCGCCCTGAATCCCAACGGCACCTTTAACCGGTTACCAGGCAGTTTTTCCTGGTGTACGCTGCCGTCGGTAAAATACACGCGATAAAAGGGCAGGCTCAGAAAACCTTGCTGGTGTACCAGGTCGGCCAGGAAGGCTACCTGCAAATTCTTATTAATAACCTGCGTCCACGATACAGATCCAGCCAGCGTAGTGCGGGGCGTAGTGCCGCCATCTTTTACGCCGTTAATACCCCGTAGCTCTTCAGGCGCAATAAGCCGCACCTGGTCGAAATATCCCTGCAGCTTAACCGAAAGTTCGCCATTCCTGTCTTTTGTCTTTTTGGAGAATCCTGCATTGGCGCCAAAAGAGGTATAATCGAATTCGGAAGAACCGGAAAGACCGGCAGTTATGGAGCTTCCCTTTTGTTCATTCTCCATCGTCCACGTTAGAGACGGATAAATGCGGGTGTCAGCATGCGAGGCAGATGTATTGGCTTTCAGGTCAATTTTATCTGAAGACGCTGATGTATAGTGATCAAGCCCTGCTTCCACATCGAACGAATGTTTCCTCAATTTACGGTCGTATTTCGTAAGCTTTATATCGAATA